>JAGBTR010000072.1 GCA_017631215.1 Clostridia bacterium
ATAGGCTCGCCGCCGAGTAGCGTCAAGCCATGGATATAGGACGGTGCGAGAGAATCGAGAATCTGCTGCTCGGTCGCCTCGGTATAGGGCTGTCCATAGGCAAAATCCCACGTTTCGGGCTGAAAACAGCCCTTGCAATGGTGGGTACAGCCCGAGACGAACAGCACGGTACGGATGCCGATGCCGTTGGCGATGTCGCAGAATTTGATCGTTCCGTAATTCATCAGAGGTGTAGCACCCGTTCCTTGATCTCCTGCGTGCGTCCCTGATTCCAATACTGCGAGCCGATGTAGCCGCAGGTACGGCGGGCGACGTTCATCTTGGACTGATCCTCACAGCCGCAGTTGGGGCAACGCCAGACGAGCTTACCGCCTTCGTTGACGATCTCGATCTCGCCCTCATAGCCGCACACCTGACAGTAGTCGCTCTTGGTGTTGAGCTCAGCGTACATAATGTGGTCGTAGATGAACTTCATCACCTCCAGCACGGCGGGGATGTTCTGCTGCATATTGGGCACCTCGACGTACGAGATGGCACCGCCCGGCGAGAGGGCTTGGAACTTGGACTCGAGCGCCAGCTTGGCAAAGGCATCGATGGGCTCGGTCACGTGGATGTGGTAGGAGTTGGTGATGTAATTCTTGTCCGTCACGCCCTCGATGACGCCGAAGCGGCGCTGCAGGCACTTGGCGAACTTGTAGGTGGTCGACTCGAGCGGCGTGCCGTAGAGCGAATAGTGGATGTTCTCGGCATTTCTCCAGCCCATACAAGCGTCGTTGAGCTTTTGCATGACGGCAAGACCGAACTTCTCGCCCTCGGCGTCGGTCAGCTTGTGACCCGTGACCTCATACACGCACTCCCAAAGACCCGCGAAGCCGAGCGAGATGGTCGAATATCCGCCGTAGAGCAGCTCGTCGATGGTCTGACCCTTGGCAAGACGCGCCAGTGCGCCGTGCTGCCACAGAATGGGAGCGGCATCCGACAGCGTGCCCTTCAATCGCTCGTGGCGGCAACGCAGGGCGCGGTGGCAAAGGTCGAGTCTCTCGTCGAGGATCTCCCAGAATTTCTTTTCATCCTTACCGCCACGGCAGGCACTGCAAGCGACGTCAACGAGGTTGATGGTCACGACGCCCTGATTGAAGCGACCGTAATATTTCGGCTTGCCCTCGGCATCGACGTAGGGCGTCAGGAAGCTGCGGCAGCCCATGCAGGTGTAGCAGTTGCCGTTGCCGTTCTGGTCGACCTTGAGCTCGAGCATCATCTTCTCCGAGATGTAGTCGGGCACCATACGCTTGGCGGTACACTTGGCGGCCAGCTCGGTCAGATACCAATACTTGCTATCCTCGCGGATGTTATCCTCCTCCAGCACGTAGATGAGCTTGGGGAATGCGGGCGTGACCCACACGCCGACCTCGTTCTTGGTGCCCGTAATGCGCTGCTTGAGGACCTCCTCGATGATGATGGCAAGGTCAGCCTTCTCCTGCTCGTTCTTTGCCTCGTTGAGGTACATAAAGACGGTGACGAAGGGGGCTTGTCCGTTGGTCGTCAGCAGCGTGACCACCTGATACTGGATGGTCTGAACGCCGCGCTCGACCTCCTCACGCACACGCTTCTCGACCATCGAGCAAAGCTGCTCGTCGGTCAGCTGCACGCCGATCTCGGCCATTTCTGCGGACAGACGGCGACGGATCTTGTCGCGCGAGACCTGCACGAAAGGTGCAAGGTGGGTCAGCGAGATGGACTGACCGCCGTACTGATTGGACGCGACCTGCGCGATGATCTGGGTGGCGATATTGCACGCCGTCGAGAAGGAGTGCGGCTTTTCGATCATCGTCCCCGAAATGACGGTGCCGTTTTGCAGCATATCCTCAAGGTTGACCAGATCGCAGTTGTGCATATGCTGGGCGAAATAGTCGGCGTCGTGGAAATGGATGATACCCTCCTCGTGCGCCTTGACGATCTCCTCGGGGAGCAGGATGCGGCGAGTCAGGTCCTTGGACACCTCGCCCGCCATATAGTCGCGCTGCACTGAATTGACGGTGGGGTTCTTGTTGGAGTTCTCCTGCTTGACCTCCTCGTTGTTGCACTCGATCAGCGAGAGGATCTGGTTGTCGGTCGTGTTGGCGGTACGGGCGAGGTTGCGCGTGAAGCGGTAGCGGATGTAGCGCTTGGCCGTCTCGGGCGCGCCCTGCAAAATGATATGCGTCTCGACCAGCTCCTGGATCTCCTCGACCGAGAAGGCACGACCGACCTCGTTGCAGTGGTCCTCGATGACAAGGGAGATATAGTCGATCTGCCGCTCGGACAGCTCGGGCTTGCCCGCGGTGTCCTCGTTGGCCTTGCGGATTGCGTTTTTGATTTTTTGACGGTCAAAATTCTCTTCCGAGCCGTCGCGCTTGATGATCTTCATAAATTCGCTCCTTTCGATGGTAACATTATATGAGCGCACGGGTGTGCGGTTTCTTGTCGGGATATTATCATACCATACTTTTTCGGATTTTGCAATAGGTAAAACACAATATATTGAAAATTTTTACAAGTTTTTTGCTTATTTTGTGGCGAAGCAAGAAAAAGAACGCAAGCATCGCCTGCGTTCCTTTCTTGATGTTATCTTGGCGAGAGGATGAAACGGAAGAGCGCATCGTCCTCATACCACATCGGGAAATTGGTGTTCCAGATGTTATTGTAGAGATTGAAATACAGATCCTGCGGCAGCGCGCTCACGTCCGTTTGGTATTGCAGCAGCCGTCTGCCAAAGGGGGCGACGAGTGCGGCGTCGAGCGTTTGGATGTGCGTCGTTGCGTTGCGCGCGCCCTCATCCACAGCGGCGATGAAGGGGCTTCCCAGCACGTCGTGCGGGCGCAACCACGCACCGAGCTTGTGCAGCTCCCAATCCTCGTCCATTCCCTTGAATTTCAGCCAGCACGCCTGCGGCAGGCGCGACGGCTTCTTGCCAAACCACTGCAGCTCGACCGTCTCGCCCTCAACGCGAAGGTACAGCTCGGGCAGCCCCAGCATACGGTCGGTCTCGTCGTCGAGGTCAAAGGACAAGCGATACAGCGTTGCCCCGCCCTGCCGACAAGCGGCCTTGACGGTCGCGATGTAGATGCCGCCCTCATAGTCGGGCAATCCCATCTTGGTGAAATCCCAAAGAGCCCACCAGCGATTCGCGTCGTTCAGGCGCAGATAATCCCGCTGATAGCGCTCGTAATCGGAGCGGTCAAACAGCTGCCAGCTGATCTCAACGGGCAACGCCAGCCCGTCTGTCGCCAGCCCGGTCTCGCTGTTCCATTCGGGCAGCGACGGCCTATGGGGCGCGACGCCCAGCGCTGCCTCGGCGGCCTCAACGTAGCCGCGTTGCTCACGCCAAGACGCCTCGACACGCTGTCGCGCCTCGCGACAGCCCTCCATCTGCTCGGGCGTGAAGTCGGTCTGATTGTTGAAAAACGTCTTGATATCCAGTCCCCAGGTATGCTCGGGTACAAGAAGCAAATGATCGCAAAGGTCGACCTCACCCGCGCCCTGCTCCGCGATATGGCGTTGCAATGCGCGCAAGCGGCTCAGCTTTTCGGGATCGGTCGCCGCACCGTGGATCCACGTGTCACCGATCTCGCGCTCGATCACGGGCAGGTCGTCGCACGCGTCCAGCATCTCTGCCACGTCGTCAAGCGTTGCCGCGCGGACGGGGCTGTCGGGATAGAGCGACTTGACCTTATCGTAAATGGCCACGATCTCATCGGTCGATTGCGGACCGCAGTTGTCGTTGGTATGGGCAAAATAAAGATAGAAATCCTCGAATTCGGCCGCCTCGCCGTAGTCGCCCTGATAGATGACCGTGATCGCGCTCTCGCCCTGCTTCCAACGGAAGACGGGCGGCACGGGCGGCAGCGGGGTGGCAGGGTTGACGCCGATATGCAGCAGCTTGATGCCGCGCGATGCCATATGCGGCACCATACCGATGGTATGCCCCGGCACGTCGGTCATCTTGGCGGCGACCGTTTTGCGGTCGAAGCGGGCATCCAGCGCCGTCGAGACGTCGAGTGCGCGGCAAAGCAGCGCCTCGTTCATCAGCTCGGTGTGCGTGGTAAAGGGTAGCGCGTGCCAGTGGAGAATGCCGTCGCGGATGGCCTGCTCGACCGAGCCGTCGGCATCGTTTTTCAGCGCCTCGTGAATGAGCCACGAGCCGACCGTCCAGCGAAAGGGCGTGTCGGTATCCTTGAGCGCATTGCCCACGCGGATGGCGTTGGGAATAAACTCGTTGAGATATTTTTCTCGGACGCTTGCGGCCAGATCGGTAAAGCCGACGTCCAGATGCGTTTTGAACAGAAGGAGCACGGGCTTGGGTGCGGTCGGCGCACCGCGGTGCTCCTCGGCAAGACCGAGGCGGGTGCGAATGCTGGCGCGACCGTGGCGGTCGATGCCAAGGATCGCCTGCTCGTCACCCAGACGGAAGGGCTCCTCTCGCTCACCGCGTGGCAATTCGAAGCTCGTGCCGTCGATGTCCAGCGTCACCTTGGAGGAAAACGCACGCCGCGTATAGGTCAGGCGGTGTGTTCGACCGTCCAGCACGATCTCCCAATATTGCCGTTTTGCCATTACGCCTC
>JAGBTR010000073.1 GCA_017631215.1 Clostridia bacterium
ATGAATTGATGGAATCTTTGTCTTTGCATGGCTTTCCTCTGTTGAATTTATTTAATCGTCCGATCAAGCTCAAATCTCTTGATTTTACGAAGTGTATTCTTGGGAAATTCCTCTTTTCTCACCTTGAGAAGACCGATCTTCTTGTAGGGCGTTGCCGTACGGTTGTAGTCGTCGATCTTGGCCTTGAGATAGGCGGTCACGTCCTCGACGCCGTTGGCCTTCATATATTCGTTGTCGGGATAGATCTCGGCGACGATGGTGTTGTGCGCCACGCCTCTCTTGCTCTGTCCCTCGTACACAACGATCTCAAGAATGCCGCCCGTCGCGCAAAGCTCGGTCTCGATCTCCTCGGGATAGACGTTTTTGCCGTTGGAGAGAATGATCAGATTCTTGAGACGTCCCGTGATATACAACGAGCCGTCGACCATCTTGCCGTAGTCACCCGTGCAGAAATAGCCCTCCTCGTCAAAGACCTCAGCGGTGGCCTCGGGCTGCTTGTAATAGCCCATCATCACGTTGGGACCCTTGACACGGATCTCACCCTCGTCGTCCTCGTTGGGATCGGCAATCTTGATATCCACGCAGCGCAGCACGCGACCGACACTGCCCTTCACGTTGTCCTTGTTGCGGTTGACCGAGAGCAACGGTGCGCACTCGGTAATACCGTAGCCGTTGAGCACCGTGATGCCCCAGCTCTCATAGGCCTCGATGATCTCCAGATTCAAGGGAGCACCGCCACAGATAACCAGCTTGAGCTTGCCGCCAAACACGGTCAGAATGGACGAAAACAGCTTGCTTCTCAGGTCGAGCTTGACGTGGCGCAGACCGTTGCTGACCTTCATCATATGACCGAGAATGGTCTCCTTGCCCGTCTCCTTGACGTTGGCCATGATCTTGCGATAGAACGTCTCCAGATACAGCGGCACGAGGATCAGATGCTCAGGCTGTTCCCACTTGAGCTCCTTCTGGATATAACGCAGACCCGCAGAGATATAGATCTCCGCACCTGCGATCATATTGCCGAACAGATTGACCGTCGAGCCAAAGGTGTGGTGCGGCGGCAGGACGGCGACCGTCTTTTTGCCGACCGAAATATATTCCAAGCCACCCGTAATATCGCTCATCAATGCCTTCTGAGACAGCATAACGCCCTTGCCCTTGCCCGTCGTGCCCGACGTGAACACGATCAGCGAGCACGCATCTGCGTCGATCTCGGGGCGAAGGGGAGCGAGCTCACCCACAAGCGAGAGTCCCTCATCGAGCAGCTGGGCCGTCGTACCGACACCCTCACCGTCGATGGTGTGGTGCGTCAAAACGCGCGTATCCTCGGCCGCCATAATGACCTTGACCTTTTCAACCAGATCGGCGTCGTGGAACAGATATTCACACTCGGCAAACGACACGGTCGATGCCAGCTCATCGGCACTCCAATCGCGATCAAGCGGCACGACGACGGCGCCGATCGAAAGGAGCGAAAGATACAGCCGCACCCAGGCATAGCTGAGCTTGCCGATCATCGCGCAGTGCTTGCCTGCGTAGCCCAAGGAGATCAGACGATTTCCAAGCGCCTTGACCTCGTCCGCCATGGCGCGGAAGGATACCTTGACCGATTCCTCATCGGTCGGACGGATGCGGAAGGAATATGCGGGGGCATCGCCGTACAGCACGCCCAGCGTCTCGACCATCTCACGCACGTCACGGTATTCCGTTACAGGATTGAGCGGATAATTCTTCATATTTTACGACCTCACATTCAAAAAATCAGTCATCGTATATGGCACTCATACGGTATCAGCATATGCACGACGGTGCCGCCGTATCCGCGCAAAGGCGTGGTGGTTTTTGACACGCGCGCAGATAGTTCACTTATTATACCATATTTTTGTTGATATGTCAACAATCTTTTTTTATTGTTGAAAACGGGGGCGTTTCACCGCAAAAAAGTGCGCGAAGGCGCGCAAATGGGTATTGACATTTCGGTCGACCTATGCTACAATAATGCTAACGGAATCGGATCCGAATCGTTGATAAAGGAAATCCTCGTCAGCTATGAAGCATACTCAAAAGCATTCCCGTATGATTCTCGCCGCCCTCTTTCTTTCCAGTGCCTACGTTTTGCCCTATCTGACGGGACAGATCCCCGAGGTCGGCGCGATGCTCTGCCCGATGCACCTGCCCGTGCTGCTGTGCGGCTTTGTCTGCGGCTGGCAATGGGGGCTTGCCGTGGGACTTGTTGCCCCGCTGCTCCGCTCGCTCTTGACGGGCGGCTTTCCGCCGATGTTCCCGACCGCCGTCTGTATGGCGTTTGAGCTTGCCACCTACGGTCTTGTCGCCGCGCTTGCCCTTCGCGCCCTGCCCCGCCGCCGCGGCGCGGTCTACCCCGCCCTGCTCATCGCAATGCTCGCGGGACGGCTCGTCTGGGGCTGTGCGATGCTCGTGCTCGTCGGCCTCAGGGGCGGCTTTGGCTGGTCTGCCTTTCTCGCGGGCGCGATCACGAACGCCCTGCCCGGCATCGTGCTCCAGCTCGTAGTCGTTCCCCCGACCGTCCTGCTGATCGAGCGCATCCATCCCAACAAAACGGAGTGACCTACCGATGACCGATCTGACCAACACCCGCGCCGTGTTGCTCGCCCACGTCGGGCGCCATCCGCAGCTGCGCGCAGAGGACATCTTCAAATTCCTGCACCAGAGCACCTTCGGCTGCGAGCATCTGGTCACCGACGAAAGCGGTGCCGTTGCCCGCATCGAGGCAGAGGCCGCAGCGCTCCCG
>JAGBTR010000074.1 GCA_017631215.1 Clostridia bacterium
GGTCGTTGCCTCGATACCGTTGGTCAGACGAACTCTTGCGATCTTACGCAGTGCGGAGTTCGGCTTCTTGGGCGTCGTGGTCGAAACCTTGGTACATACGCCTCTCTTCTGAGGGCTGTGCTGGTCGGTGGCTGCATTGTTCAGCGTGTTAAATCCGTGCTGGAGAACCGGCGCTTTGGACTTATACTGCTTATCCTTGCGGCCCTGCTTGACAAGCTGGTTAAAAGTTGGCATTTTCCTCTTTTTTCCTCCTTCTTCGAAAATTTAATGTTTATTTACAGTCACCCGGGGGCTGATCCCCGAATGCGGCTGTCTGAAGATAGTATTTGCCCACAAACTACACGCAGGCATTTGATATTATATCATTTTCACCTCATTTTGTCAAGCATCGTTGCAATTTCTACCTTTTGTACAAAAAAGCCGCTCTCGATTTGCACCAATTGTCCGTTTTTGCACAGAGCGATCGGTCGAAAACAACAAAAAAACGATTTTTTTAATTTTTTTCGCCAAAACTATTGCATTTTTGAAACTTCGTGCTATAATAGGTGGGTAAATCAAAATAGGGCTATGGGAAGAATGCAGAAGGCGCACCGCGGTGCGGCGACTGTGTTTGGATAGCACTCCGGAGAAGTCCGAAAGGATGCCGAAGGGGCAAGTGCCGCGTGCACAATCTCTCAGGCAAAAGGACGGAGTCGTTGTTTTTACCTCAAGGTGGAGTCAATCCCTCTTGAGGCAAATCTTCGTATGCGGAGTTAAACCTTATCGGTTTGGCTCTTTTTTGTTTTCAATATTATTTTATACCACGAAAGGGTAAACAACATGAGCAAAATTTTCGAAGCAATTCTGGCCGCTGAGCGCTGGCTCAACGGCGTCGTCTGGGGCTGGCCGATGATCATCTTCATCCTCGGCACGGGCATCCTGCTGACCATCCGCACCCGCGCAATGCAGGTGCGTAAGCTGGGCGAGTCGATCAATTCGACCATCGTCCCCACGCTCAAGTCGGTCGGTAAGCCGCACCACGAGGACAAGCACGCGAAGTCCGTCTCGCAGTTCGAGGCCTTCGCCGCCGCCATCTCGGGTACGGTCGGTACGGGTAACATCGTCGGTGTCGTCTCGGCAATCCTGACGGGTGGTCCCGGTGCCGTATTCTGGATGTGGGTATCTGCCTTCTTCGGTATGATCACCAACTACGCCGAGAACGTGCTGGGTCTTTTCTACCGCAAAAAGGACAAGGACGGCAACTTCTCGGGCGGTGCCTTCTACTACATCAAGCACGGTCTTGGCAAGGGCTGGGGCTGGCTGGCCTACCTCGCCGCTATCTTCTGCCTGTTCGCGGCGCTCGGCATGAGCGGCGTTCAGACCAACAAGATCACCCAGACGCTGTCCAGCAGCATCGGTGACACCACGACGGTCAAGCTCATCATCGGCGGTGCGGTCGCGCTCGTCACGGCGCTCATCATCCTCGGCGGCATCCAGCGCATCGGTAAGGTCGCTTCGCTGCTCGTTCCCTTTATGTCGCTGCTGTTCATCGTGCTGTCGCTGATCGGTGTCTTTATGAACGTCTCGGCTGTCCCGATGGCATTCAAGCTCATCTTCACCAACATCTTCGGCTTCAAGGCGATGGCAGGCGGCTTTGGCGGTTACCTGTTCGCGCAGGTCATCAAGAAGGGTATGGCGCGCGGCGTCTTCTCCAACGAGGCAGGTCTCGGTTCGTCCGTCATCGCGCACTCGGCCTCCGAGACGCGTGAGCCCGTCAAGCAGGGTCTGTGGGGTATTTTCGAGGTCTTCTTTGACACCTTCATCATCTGCACGATGACGGCTCTCATCTTCCTGACCACCTTCATCAAGAGCGGTCAGATCGAGACGTTCACCTCCACCACGCCCGACGCCGCCACCTCGATGCTGGCCTTCTCGACCAACTTCGGCGTGTTCGGTACGATCTGCTTCTCTACCATCCTTCCCCTCTTCGCCTTCACCACCATTATGGCGTGGTCGTACTACGGCGAGAAGGCGGTTGAGTTCTGCTTCGCTCCTCTCAAGGAGACGGGCAAAAAGATCGCCGTGGTCGTCTTTAAGCTCATCTATCTGGCAATGATCGTCGGCGCGGCCGTCATCGAGAGCGACATTCTCTGGAACATCTCGGACACCGCCAACGGTCTGATGGCCATCCCCAACCTGATCGCCGTCGTGCTGCTCAGCGGCAAGGTCGTCAAGATCACCAAGAACTACTACGCACGTAAGAAGGGCGAGCAGGTCGAGCCTATGCTCTCCGCTTACCCCGAGCAGAACGCCGAGTTCGCCGCCGATCTCAAGGAGATGGACGGCGAGTAAGGGCGCACGGGAGCGCGAGAGCGCGTGCGGGGGAGCTTTTTCGAGAAAAAGCTCCCCCACGCCCCCGCAAAAAGCTTCCACCGAAAAAAGAAAGATGCCCGCCGTGGAGATACGGCGGGCATTTTTATTTTTTGCTCGCTGCGGCGAGCGAGCAGAGGCGGGGGACGGAGCAATATTTGCGAAGCAAATTTGCGCCGAGCGAAGCGAGGAGATCTGCCTCTGCACTCCGCAAGCCCTTTGAAAAGGGCTTGGTCCCAAACTTTCTGACACGGTCGCGCTTTAGATAAAAAAAGTCCATCGCTTGTGCGACGGACATTTGTTGGGTAGGGGCAGATGCTCTACCTTTTAACCAATATATAAATTGGTTCCAAAGTTCTTGGGGGGCGTGGGGGGACTTCTTTCAAGAAGTCCCCCCACATCGTCCTCTCGTCCTCCCGTCCTCCCTCACTTCATCGCATCGTCACGTGCCATAAGTGCCACGCGGGTGATGTAGAAGCTGTCCTCGGGCGAGACGCCGACGTTCTCGCCGCTGATACGGCGGAGCATTTGTTCAAAGACGTCCTCGGCGGGCAGCATTGGCAGCTCGCGCTCGCCGTCCTTATCGATGACGGTCACCTTACCCTTCATATACTCGACCACGCCCTCGGTGCAGACCACGCGCACGCGGTCGTCGTCGTGGGTGGGCGAGGACATCGGGCGCATAAAGTCGGCGCTGACCGACGCGAGAATACCGCCCTCCATCTCGAACTGGCAGAGCGAGGTCACGTCCATCTCGCCGTGTCCGTTGTTAAAATCGGCATTCGACAAGCCGCGAACGGCGGTGAAATCCGCCCCCGCCAGCACGTGTACCCAGTCGATGGCGTGAATCGCCACCCACGGAATGATGCCGCCAAACGTCTCCATTCTGCGGTAGTAGTCGGGTCGGTTGCCCATACGGTAGGATTTCTGACCGTTAAGCAATCGCACCTCGCCCAAGCCCTTGACCGCCTCGCGCACCGTCACAAACCACGGCTCACCGCGAATACCGAACATCGCCGTCACAAACGCCTTGGAGTCCTTTTGTGCCGCCTCCAGTATATCCAGCTGCTCCAGCGTGATCGCCAGCGGCTTCTCGGCAAACACGTAAACGTCGCGGCGCAAGAACTCGGCCGTAATGCCCGCATTGAGGTCGAAGCGCGTGTTGACGATGATCAGATCGACCTCGCCCAGCAGCGCCCTCCAATCCTCCAACACGGGCGGCTCGATGCCCTTGGTCTTGAGCTGGTTGATAACAGCCACCATACCCTCGCCCGCAAAGCCGGGCGCGATGCCTACCACGGTGTGTCGGGGCAGCTCGTTCAATGCGTAAAACCAGTGACCTACACTGCCAATGATACCAATTCTCATTCGTCTCCCTCCCAGACCGTCCGCTCGGTCAGATCCACGTGGACGGGCTTGCCGAAGCGCCCATCCAGCTCGTAGGGCATCATTCCCTGCGCAAACGCCCGCTCAAACAGCTCGTCAAGTCCCTCGATCACACGCACGTCGCCCTTCTCGACCCATTCCAGATCGGTCAGAACGGGCACCTTTCTCGTGACCGCCTCCACGCAAGACAAATGCGCCTTGGCCGTCTCGGTCGTGCAGAGCGGCTCGCCCTCGCCCCGCGTCGCGCCGACGCAGTAGGGCAGCTTGCGGTAGAAATCGCGCTGAATGGGACCGTAATTCTTGACGGTGCCGTCCTTAAAGATCGCGTGGATGGCATCCTCGTCGTCCGTCTCGGTCATCTCGACCGTTGCATTCTCAAATTCAAAGCGCATCACGGGATTGGCATTGCTGCCGCACGCGTGCGTAACGAAATAGCGGCAGGTCACATCTCCCACGTTCAGCTTGAGCATCGCCGTATCGAACGTCTCGATGTCGTTGATGCGACTGACGATGGCGTCCACCGACGCGGCGTGCGCCGCCTCTCCCGCCGTCTTGCCGAGCAGGAAGAGCATCACGTTGAGATAGTGCGCGCAGGCGTTCATCGCGATGCTGTCAAGCACGTAGTGACCGTCCTTTTTGATCTTACCGCACCACGGGCGCGCATAATACGCACGACCGCGCGGCCAACGCACCATTGCGTTCATCGAAAGCGGCTTGCCCAGCACGCCGTCCAGAATGTCCTGCTTGAGCGACAGCACCGCAGGGACGTAGCACAGCTGGAAGCCGATGTGCAGACGGCGCCCCGTTCTCGCGGCGGCCGCTGCCATACGGTCGGACTGCGCCGTCGTGGCGGCGGTGGGCTTTTCGCACAGACAGTCGCTGCCGTGCTCCAGCGCGTAGATCACCTGCTTTTCGTGAAAATGGATGGGACTGCAAATGATGGCGAGATCCGCCGTATTCTCGGCGTAGAACTCCTCGATCGTATCAAAATGCGGCACGCCGCGCGCGTCGGCCAAGGGCTTGGTAGGCGTTGCGTCGTAAAACGGCTCAACGATACCGACGACCGTCGCGTTCCATTCGTCCATATGCGTAAAGACTTCCTTGGCGATCACCGAGCCGTAGCCGCCGACGCCAACCAACAAAAGCGAGATCTGCTTCATCGTTCTGCCTCCTTGGGAGATGGATTTATTGATCTCATTATATCACGCCCTTTCTTTTTGTGCAATCACTTTGCCGAAAAAAGCAAGATTCGACATCAAAAAAGCAAGAATTGATGTATGTTTTTCTCAATTAATCTTGCAATCCTTACGCGCGCGTATTATAATATAGATGTAGGCACGGATATCCGTGGTGAGCCCGCCCTACCTGAGCTGCATTCCTGAAAGGAGACTACGATGAAGATCTACCACTACCAAGACGCGCCCTTACGCGTGTATGGCGTGCCGCATTTTGAGCGGACGCATGAACTGCGCCGTCTGCCCGACGAGCTGCTCGATCTGCCCGAGATGGCGAACATCAAGCACCACAAGCTGGGGCTGCGCGCCACGGGTGCGAGAGTGCGCTTTCGCACCAACTCACAGCACGTCACCGTCAAGCTGAGCATCGACCCGTCCTTCGACATCGGCATGTCGCTGTGGGCGGCACAGGCGGCGTACGTGTACGTCGGTCCTCAGACCGCACTGCGCTACCTCGGTCACGTGGCGGGCAACCGATATGAGGATGCGAGCTTTGAGAAAACACTCGGCAAGAGCGGCGAGATGGAGGACGTAACCGTCTATCTGCCTCGCAACGTCCACGTCAACGCACTCGAGATCGGCATCGATGACGGCGCCGAGATCGAAGCCCCCACGCCCTACAAGTACGAGAAGCCCATCGTGTTCTACGGCTCGTCCATCACCGAGGGCGGATGTGCGACCATCCCCACCAACGCCTACACCGCCAAGGTCGCCCGCCGCTTGAACGCCGACCACCTCAATCTCGGCTTTTCGGGCAATGCCAAGGGCGAGCTGTGTATGGCGGACTTCATCAACACGCTGGATATGAGCGTGTTTGTCTTGGACTACGACCACAACGCGCCCACCGTCGAGCATCTGGCGGCGAC
>JAGBTR010000075.1 GCA_017631215.1 Clostridia bacterium
ACCGATTCGTACGACGGCGGTCTTCACCTCAACGCCAGCGGCGCGGAAAAGCTGTCGCGTTATTTCGGTCGCCTTGTGACCGAGCAATATGAGCTGACCGATACCCGCGAGGACGCCGCACGCGCCGCCGTGTGGCAGAGCGAGACCGAGCGGTATGAAGCAATGAAGGAGGGTAAAAAATGAAACGGTTGTGGATACTTTTGACCGCCCTTTTGCTGCTGACCGCCTGCACGCCCGCCCCCGTGACGCGCGAGCCGCTGTCGCTGGACTATGGCGGCGTGTCGGTCACCGTCGGCGCGTCGGTGGATGAGCTGCTGACGCTGTGGGGCGAGGACTATACAAGGCAGGAGAGCGCGAGCTGCGCGGGCGTCGGCGTGGATTATCTTTACACCTTCCCCTCGATGCGCCTTTATTCCTTTGCCCCCGAGGGCGGCGAGGAGACCGTGACCGCCATCACCTACACCGACGACAGCACAGACGGCGCAGACACGCGCGGCGCACGCATCGGCGCGACGGCAGAGACCGTCATCGCGGCGTTTGGCAAGCCCGACGAGCAAAGCGAGACACGGCTGATCTTTCTCGATGAGGTCACCGCCCTGACCGTCACGCTGCGCGACGGTCGCGTGACGGGAATGACGCTGACGGAAAAATAAAAAAAGACCGCTTAGGCTGGTTCTCACAAGGATGTTTACAAATTTCGGCAGAGACATTGTTTTCTCTGCCGATTTGTGTTATAATGGAGTTAACAAAAGCCTCCCTTTACACAAGGGAGCCTTTGGACACGCTCGTGCATCTTTAGGGGTGTGGGCTTTGCCCTGTGCCTTTGTAATACAAAGGCGAAACTGGCGATAAAACAAGAGGAAACATAATGATACTTTTGAGAAATTTTAAAAAAGAAGATGCTTCGGAATTGCAAGAATACGGATATTCGGATTTAACCACAGAACAAGTAGAAGCTCTTATTTGTGATTGGGATAAAAAACAATTCAACGGCAAGTATTTTGAGATGTATGCTATTGTATCTGACGAAAAAATTGTTGGCACTATTTCGTTATATCAACATTCATCAGAAGTTGTATCAATTGGGCCGGAGGTCTTTTGCGAGTACCGAAGAAAAGGCTTTGCCAAAGAAGCAATGATATGTGCTTGTCAAATAGCAAAAGAAAAGGGATTCAAAATAGTTATGCAACAGATTAGAACCAATAATGCCGCAAGTATAGCGTTACATTATTCTCTTGGCTTCGAAACAAGCGAACTTGTTTTTACAAATGCTAAAGGGAACCAAGTCTCCATCTATTTGAAATGTTTAATATAAATAAAAAGCAGATAATTAGCTGTTGTGAGCGATTATCTGCTTTTATCATCCTTATGAGAAGTCCGCTTTGTGAGGTCTTTTTTCATTCAGCGCCCCGCGCAATCAGACAGACGGGGCGGGGCAGATCAAGCTAAGACAGCAAAGGCATCGCGGTCTTTGTGGCTTGGAGATTTTTTGCCCAAACCGTTGACAAAGCCCCTCGCATATGGTAAGATACAAGCGAATCGTGACGAAGGGAGGCAAATTGAGATGGACGAGAGTAAGCTGCTGGCGCGGGCGCGCGACTATATGCACGAGCTGGCCGAGGGGCGTGATCCCTTGACGGGTCGACCGCTCAGCGATGCGACCGAGCTGGACCAGCCCAAGCTGCGCCGTTGCTTTGCCTTTGTCGAGGCCTATCTTCAGCGTGAGCTGACCCGTGCCGCAGATGCCTCGCAGACGCATCTGCCGAATGAGCGCGAGGAGCGGGATATCTGTGTCGAGGAGGACGTCCCCGCGACCGAATTCTACGCCCGTCTTGCCGCCGTTGCGACCGCGGCGGGTAAGCTGCCCGTCAGCGAGCGGCGCATCAACAATTATTTGCTTCGTGCCGGACTCATCGACGGACGGGTGGAGAGTGTGTTTGTCGAGCGTAAGACCCTGCGCTCCAACGAGCGCTCGGAGGAGCTGGGCATTTACGACGTGCCGCGTATCTCACCGCGCACGGGTGCGCTGTGTCACACGCTGATGCTCACGCCCGATGCACAGCACTGGCTCATCCGTACCCTGCCGCATATCGTGGACGAGGAGCAGTCGCTTACCAAGGAGGAGTCGTAATGCAAGTGTTTTATGAAGACGCCGACCTCATCGTTTGTGAAAAGCCCGTCGGCGTGCTGTCTCAGCCCGACGTCAGCGGCGAGGGCGAGCATATGCTCGGTCTGGTCGCAGACCGTATCACCGATGCCACGGGCAAGCGTAACCCCTACGTGGGGCTCATCCATCGACTCGACCGCGGCGTGGGCGGCGTGATGGTGTTCGCCAAAACGCCCGACGCGGCATCGCGGCTGTCGGTCGCCGTTGCCGAGCACCGCGTGACCAAGCAATATCTCGCCATTGTCCACGGTACGCCCGACGCACCCGAGGGCATCTGGCAGGATCTGCTCTATAAGGACAGCGCCAAGGGCAAGAGCTTTGTCGTTGACCGTATGCGCAAGGGCGTCAAGTCGGCAAGCCTTGCTTATCGCCTGCTTGGCACGGTTGACTCGCCCCACGGCACGCTGTCGCTCCTGCAGATCCGTCTGCATACGGGACGCACACACCAGATCCGCGTGCAATGCGCCTCGCGCGGTCTGCCTCTGCTTGGCGACGGCAAATACGGCGCGCGCGACCACGGCTGCGACATCGGTCTTTGGTCGTATCGCTTGACCTTCGCCCACCCCCGCCGCAAGCGCGAGACGGTCGACGTCTGCCGCATCCCCACCGAGGGCGCCTTTGCTCTGTTCGGTGAGATCGTGCCCACGGACGACCTGCCCGCCGCGCCGCAAGCATGACCGATCATAAAAAAAGCTCGCCACGGACGATCTCCGCAGCGAGTTTTTTTATTCTATCCTATTCGTAGGCGCGCCCCCAACACCAAACGAGCCGCCTTC
>JAGBTR010000011.1 GCA_017631215.1 Clostridia bacterium
CTTCTCACGAATGATCTCGGCCGTAACTTGACGCATAGGCTGGTCGGTCATCATGTCCTCGGGGAACAGCCACTCGGATTCGATCAGGAATTTTTCGCACTCGGAAAGCAGAGCCTTGGCATTTTTGCCGTTCTTGGCGCACAGCGGCACGTAAGCGTCGAAATCGTAGCGCTCCGAATAGCTCGAAAGGCAAGCGGCGACCGTCTCGGCATCGGCCAGATCGGTCTTGTTGACGGCAAGAATGCAGGGGATGCCCGATCTCTTGACGTTCTCGATGATGCCCTCCTCAACGCTTGTGATGGAGGCGGTCGCATCGACCATCAGAATGGCGACGTCCGAATCGCCGACCGTCGCGTCAGCCGTGCGCACCATAAACTCGCCCAGCGCGTTTCTGGGCTTGAAGATGCCGGGCGTGTCCAGAAAGACGAACTGATCGTCACCACGCGTCAGAATACCGATGATGCGGTTGCGCGTGGTCTGGGGCTTGTTGGAAACGATGGCGACCTTCTCGCCAAGCAGCGCGTTCATCAGCGTCGACTTACCCACGTTGGGGCGACCGACGATGGCAATGTATGCGGTTCTCTGTTCACTCATATAGCAATGATATCCTTATCTTTCTTAATGTAAATATGTCACTGTGCCTTCAGCTCGGTCTCCTCGTAGCCACCTGCCACGTCAATGAGCAGCACCGACTCGACGGGCGTGCCCTCCTTGAGCGAGGTAACGAGCAGATAGAAGCTACCGTCCTCGGCGTCATACTGACGGATATAGATGGTCTTTTCCGAGACGACCTCATAGTCAAATCCTGCGAAATCCGCCCAGCTCAGCGCACTGCCGCGTGCGACAATGCGGTCCAGCTGCTCTGCCGTCATCAGCACCTTCGTCTCTTGCTCCTCACGGCTCGCCTCGTACCATTTTTTGATCTGAAAGACGCTCCACGGACCGATCAGGCCAAGCAACACCGCCATCGTCACGATGAAGGTGATCAGCTTGACGTTAGCGGTAAAAAAGGTCTCGGTCTGTCCTGCCGTGTCGGGCTCTTGCTTGCGCGCGGGCTTGTCCTCTCCGACCTCCTCACGCCAGGAACGGGGGCGCGGCTCTCTGTCATTGTCTCTGTTATTTTTAAATCCCGGATATGGCATAGCGGTGCGCTCCTTTCTTGTAATCTGCTTTTGGCTCAGGATTCAACGGCAAGCCCCATCGCCTTCATCACATCTCTCTGACGCTCGCGCATCTCGGCCTCGTCCTGCTCACCGATCTCGTGGTCGTAGCCGAGCAGATGAAGCATCGAGTGGACGGTCAAAAACGCAACCTCGCGGTCGGTGCTGTGACCGAACTCCTCCGCCTGCGCGCGTGCACGGTCAAGATTGAGCACAATATCACCCAGCATATTGTCCATACCCAGCTCGTCGATGGGGGGCTCGTCGCAATCGCCCTCATAGTCAAACAGCGGGAAGGACAGCACGTCGGTCGGAGCGTCGATGCCGCGGAAGCGGGCGTTCAGCTCCTGAATACCGGCATCGTTTGTCAGCGTGACGCTGAGCTGCAGATCGTTGCCGTACTGCTCGCACGTAAGCGTCTTCTCAATCGCGCGGCGGATGAGTATCTTGAGCTTGTAGGTGATCTTTTCCTCTGTCTGGTTTTCAAAATAAACGGTCAGTTTCATTGTTTTGTCCGTCCTTTCCTTTTATTGATGAGAATTGATTTTTTTCACTGCGTGGGGGCGGGGGGCACTCTCGCGCTCCTCGTTTGCCCGTCGCTCGAAGCGGTCGTATGCCTCGATGATCCTTTGCACCAGATGGTGACGCACGACGTCACGCTCGGTGAAGCGGTGGATGGCGATATCCTCGACCTTGTCCAATATCTGAACCGCGTGAGCAAGACCGCTCTTGGTTCCGCGCGGCAGGTCGGTCTGGGTCAGGTCACCCGTGATGACCGCCTTGGAATTGAAGCCAAGACGCGTCAGAAACATCTTCATCTGCTCGGGGGTTGCGTTCTGCGCCTCGTCGAGAATGATAAACGAATCGTCCAGCGTGCGTCCGCGCATATAGGCCAGCGGCGCGATCTCGATGGTCTGCTTCTCGACGCAGTGCTGATAATTCTCCGCGCCCATCATCTCAAACAGCGCATCGTAAAGCGGACGCAGATAGGGATCGATCTTGCTCTGCAGGTCGCCCGGCAAAAAGCCCAGCCGCTCACCCGCCTCGATGGCAGGTCGGGTCAGAATAATGCGGCTGACCTGCTTGTCCCGCAACGCCTTGACCGCCATCGCGACCGCGAGAAAGGTCTTACCCGTTCCCGCAGGTCCCACACCAAAGGTGATGGTGCTCTTGCGAATGGCATCGACGTATTTGCGCTGTCCGACCGTCTTGGCCTTGACGGGCTTGCCGCGCGTGGTCACGCATATGCAATCGTCGCCAAGCTCGGCCAGCGTCTCGCTCTCGCCCGCGCGCACCATACTGATGATATAGCGCACCGACTGCTCAGGCACACTCTCGCCCTGCTCCGCCACCGTGCGGATGGACTCGAGCACGCGCACGGCCGCCTCGACCGCCCCCGGCTCTCCTTCTACGGTCAGCGTATCCGCGCCGCCCTCGCCGCCGCGATTGCGGACAGCCACGCCAAAGGCGCGCTCCACCGCACGCACGTTGTTGTCAAACGCGCCGAACATACGCGCCGTGATCTCGGCACTCGGCACGCTCACCGTTCTTTTTTCCAAAGCCATACTGTTTTCCTTTCTGAGGTCTATGATCGATCCGTCGCACCGCCGTCCGTCTCAAACGTCAGTGGGCGGGCAATATTTTTGAGGCATCGGTAGCGACAGCTGAGCAGCATTCCCATATCGGTCAGCTCGCACTGCACGCTTTTGGAGAGCAACGTCGCCCCTTGGGTGGCCTCACTCAGAGCCAGCCCCAGCGCATCGTAGGCGCGCGCGCTCAGCTCGTCGTCGGTCAGCGTATGCTCGACCGTCTCATAGCATTGCGCCAACGTCGTCTCAACGGATATGGGCAAGCGGACACCGCTCGGCAAGACCAAATGCTCTATTCTCTTTATTGTATCACAATTCCCCCCTATAATTCCAGTGTTTTTTGTAATTTTTATAGATTTTCCGAAAAAAAACAGCGTTTTTTCCAAAATTTTCGTCTCGCCGTACACGTTTTGGCTCATTTGGCGCGGTAAAAACACGCTGACGGTGTCCTCGACGCGTGCCAACACCTCGCCCTGAGCCGCCACGGTCGTGTACCCTTGAGCGGTCGAATCGCGTACACCGGCAACGAGCAGCTGCCCCGCACGCACAAGCTCCCCGGGAGAGACGATCGCCTCGCCCGCGATCAGCCGCACCGAATCGATCACGCCGTCGCACGCGGCGACCAGATTGGTCGTTTGCCGAGTGCGCGCCGACTCGGGGCGCAGGAGAGGGCGAATCTGGACATACGCCACACAGCCGCGCAGGTTGACCGACACCCACGCGACGCTATCCGATTCGGTCAGCACACGCCGCTCGACGGTGTCGGTGTCAAGCGAAGGGATCCACGCCCCCACGCGAAGACCGCAGGAGGAGAGTACCTCCTCAATCTCGCCGTCACCGCCGTCTACGCGCACGTCCCACAGCGTGAGCGATGAGACGGTCAGAAGCAGCGTCGCAAGCACAACGCCAAGGAGCAGCCCCCAACGTCTGCGATAGCGGTAAACGATCGCAGGCAGACCACCCCGCCCCGCCACACGCGCGTCGATCCCGCGTGCCGCGCACGCCGCAAGCAGCCCCTTCTCATCCACACGGCGGCAACGAATGCATATCGCGCACTCTTCGCCCGCAAGCGGTACGTAGGGAATGCCTCTCTCGCGGCACAGATTAAAAAAGCAGCTCGCGTGTCCGCGTCTGATGCGGCAATCGATATATCCCAGCAGCCAATGCTCTGCTCTCATATTTCTCCTCCTTTTTTGTCGATCGGATCAGCTGTCCGTGCCGTTTGCCTCACCGTCGTGCCAAAGGACGGCATCCATCCTCCCCTCGATGATCACGGCATTCGGATGATAGGACAGACACCGCAGACCCCGTCCGCGCACCACAAGGCACCTCGCATCAGGATCGCGCACCGCAAGACAGATACAGCACTCGCCATAATCCAGAATACGCTCGCACCCCTCGACCACCAAGCGGCGACAGCCTCTTGCCTCGATGCGACACACGGCCAGCGTAGCGCGGTCGCATTCCGCCCTCATCCGCGCGATGACGGACGGTCGCGTCCCCTTTTCACGCTCTTGCTTTTTTGCCATACCGATCCCTCCAAACCGAAATCGCGCGCCAACAGCACGCAAGTAAAAACACCGCGACCCAGACCACGCACCACACGCCCGAGGCATCGGGGGTTAGCTCACCGCTTGCCCACAGAAGAACGGGACGCATCGCCCCCGCATCTGCCCCTCGTGCAACCGCCCCCGCCGCAATCAATCCCCACATACCAAGCGCACAAAGCACCGCCTGAGCAAGCCTTGTCAGCCAAAAGCGCGCGCCAAGCCGTGGGC
>JAGBTR010000076.1 GCA_017631215.1 Clostridia bacterium
CGTTGACACCGCCCGCCGAGCCCAAGCGCCCGACGGTGACGCTGCAGAAGGCCCGTGAGGTCGCCTCCCGCGCAGGTGCGCGCGTTTCATCTACCGTTAAGCGTTTCACGCGAAGAACGGACGACTTCTTCTCAGAGGATGCGCCCGAGGAATAAAGAAAAGCGCGTACATCTTACGATGTGCGCGCTTTTTTGCTGTTATCGAATGCCGTATCTCTCGATGATATAGTCCATATCCTTGTCGCCGCGCCCCGACAGATTGATGAGAAGCGAGCCGTGCGACATTTGTCGCGCAAGCTTCATACCGTAAGCGACCGCGTGTGCGCTTTCGATGGCGGGGATGATGCCCTCCAGGCGTGAGAGCGTGAAGAAGGCGTCGATGGTCTCGTCGTCGTCCACGACGTCGTACTTGACACGGCCGAGATCGTGCAAAAAGGCGTGCTCGGGTCCCGAGGAAGGGTAGTCCAGACCGCTGGCGACCGAGTAGACGGGGGCAGGTTCGCCGTTTTCGTCCTTGAGCATAATGCTGTTGAAGCCGTGCATAATGCCCTCGGTGCCGTATTTGAGGCTGGCGGCGTGATCGCCCAGCGCCGTGCCGCGACCCAGCGGCTCGATGCCGTAGATGTCGACGGGAACGTTGAGAAAGCCCGAGAAGAGTCCCATCGCGTTGGAGCCACCGCCCACGCAGGCGACGATGGCATCGGGGAGCTCGCCCGTCATCTCCAGAAACTGCTCGCGTGCCTCGATGCCGACCACGCTCTGAAAATCGCGCACCATCATCGGGAAGGGATGCGGTCCCAGCACCGAGCCGATGCAGTAAATGGCGTCCTTGTACTCCTTGGCGTAGGCGGAAAACGCCGCGTCGACCGCCTCCTTGAGCGTCTGCAGACCCTCGGTCACCTCGATGACGTTAGCGCCCAGGATCTTCATACGCGCAACGTTGGGCGCTTGCTTCTTGATGTCGACCGCGCCCATATAGATGTCGCACTCCAGACCGAAATACGCCGCCGCTGTTGCCAGTGCCACACCGTGCTGACCCGCGCCCGTCTCGGCGATCACCTTTTTCTTGCCCATATACTTGGCAAGCAACGCCTCGCCCATACAATGGTTGAGCTTGTGCGCGCCCGTGTGGTTGAGATCCTCGCGCTTGACGTAGAGCTGAACGCCCGTGCCGATGTGGGTGGAGAGCCGCTCCAGATGCGAGATGGGGGTCGGTCTGCCCTGAAACTCCTTGCGGATCTTGCGAAGCTCGGCAATGAATTTGGAAGACTTGCAGATGGTGTAGTAGGCGTGTGTGATCTCCTCCATCGCCGCGCGGAGCTCGGGCTGAATGAATGCACCGCCGTACTTGCCGAAAAAGCCGTTCGCGTCGGGGTAATGCTTAAAATAAGTATCGAAAGAAATGCCGTTGAAATTCATTTTTTGGTCCTCCATAGAAGTTATATTTGGCAAATGTGAATGCGTTTTACAGACAGCGACGCCATCGTCCCGATAGAATAAACATAAAAAAGCTCCTTTTGACGTCTGCCAAAGGAGCTTTGAAGTAAAAAACGCCCTTGACAGAGGTATACTCATCTCTCTGTCAAGGACGAATCAAACGATCCGCGGTGCCACCTTGCTTCACGGTCTTGCCGTGCGCTCATAGGATACTGACATATCCCCGACCCTTCACGCAGGTCCTGCGTCGCATCATACTATGCACTCCCGTGCAGTTCCGTGCGCCCTCCGCGGTCCATTTGCCGACTTGTTTCCTACCCGACTCTCAGCGCCGCGGGCTCTCTGTGAGGTCATAATCGACGTTATCTCCGCATCATAGGTTTGCTTGATGATAAAAGTATAGCACCGCGCGACCGTTCTGTCAAGTGCCTTTTTGAAAAAACTAAATGTTTTCGATATCCAACAGCGCCCGCTTGAGGTGTAGCCCTCCCACGTAGCCTACCATACCGCCATCCTTGCCGATGATGCGGTGGCAGGGGAGTATGATCGTGACAGGGTTGTGGTGGATCGCACCGCCGATCGCCTGCGCCGCCATACGGGGAATGCCGCGCGCGCGGGCGATGTCCTCGGCAATCGTTCCGTAGGTTGTGACGGTGCCGTATGGGATATCAACGAGCCGCGACCACACCTCAAGCTGAAACGGACTGCCAAAGAGGCGGATGGGGGGCAGAGCATCGGGGATGCCTCCCTCAACGTAGCTATCCAACCAGCGGCGTACCGTCTGCTCGATGGGGCGCGCGGTCGCATCGCCCAGCGTCATCGAAAGATCCTTTGTCCGTGGCTCGACAAAGCCCCGCTGGCCCGCTAGCGCCAAAGCACGGAGATGGGTATCGTCACACCAAAAGTGAAGCTCGCCGAGCGCCTCGGGGGCGGAATAGGTGTAGCGGCTTATCATGCGTACAGGCTCAGCCACGTCATCGTATGATGGATGAAGTCATACTGATAGCCGTGACCGTGATTTTTGAACGAGACGAGCGCCTTGTGCGCGTCGATTTCGTCGAACAGCGCGCGTACCGTATCCGGCGGGCAGACGGTGTCACGCGTGCCCAACGTCAGCAGCACAGGGTAGGTCATACGGTCAGCGTGTGCCATCGTGTCTGCAAAGCCGAGATTGTGCCAAGCCTTTGCCTTGTCCTCCATCTTTTCAAAGCCCAGACGCGCGTGGTCGTAAGCGCCGCGCCACTCGGACATAGGGTAGTTGGTCAAAAACGGCTCGTCGGCACAGACACAGCGCGTGCCGCGTCCCTTGAAGATGGAGCCGAGCAGCAGCGACGCGCCGCCGCCCTGACTTGTTCCGAAGAAGCAAACGCGGTCGGGGATGACCGAGGGCTGGCTCATCGCCCAACGGATGGCGCCGATGGCGTTGATCATCCAACCGAAGTAGCTTTCAAGGCTGAAGGGATCGAGCGCCGTATTGGGAAGCACGGGCCAGATGTTGCCGCTCTCGTCCTGCCATTGCAGCTCGGTCGCCATACCGTCGGGTGTCCAGTAGCCCATAGGCGACAGCTCAAGCACGTTGTAGCCGGCACGGCACAGCTCGGGGTGATACGACATTTCGGCGCCGTAGCCGGGCGTATGTACCACCAGCGGACGGGGGCCGCCCGTGTGGTAGGGTGTCCACATACCGTAGAAGGGACGCATACCCTCTTGCTCAAAGCGGTGAATGGAAGAGAGCGGCATACCCGTGGCACGCACGTTCATCAGCTCGCCGCGATGACCCAGCCCCGTAGCGGTGACGGGGCGCTTGTCGGCCTCCTCCCAAAGGCGGTCGATCCAATGTTGAATTTCGTTGCTTGTCGGATAATACTCAAAAGGGTTCATACCAGCTTCCTCCGTTATGATAGATGCGCGCCCGTCGTGTTGACGGTGGCGACGAGGTTTTCTTGCCCGTCGGTGATGCGGATCTCGTAAAAGCAGTTGCGCTTGCCGTCGCGCAGGACGTGCGCCTCTGCGAGTAGCACGTTGTCGCTCGGGACGGTCAAATAGGATATGGTCGAGGTGACGGTTACCGTCGGCGCGGTGGCGTTGTGATTGGCCGCGACGGCAAAGGTAAAGTCCGCCAGCGTGAAGAACACACCGCCCATCACGTGTCCGACGGCGTTTTGATGGATGCCGCTCGTTTCAAGGCGGCACTTGGCGTATCGGTCGCCCACCGCCACGATCTCGATGCCCGTCAGCTCAGTGGCATAGCGGTCGGCGGTGAAGAATTCCTTGGCTTTTTCTAAATCGGTCATCATAAAAGCTCCTTGATCATCTTAACCGAACACCTCGCACGCGGCGACGATGCTCAGCATATCGAGATCGATCCTGTCGCGCCCGTAGGCGTCAAGCAAGCGATCGCGGTAGATATCGGTGTGAAGATTGAAATTCAGCGTCCACGCCCCCCAAAAGAGGTCGACGTGACGGTCGCCCACGCCGCCGTTGCCAAGGTCGATGAAGCCGCTGAATGCCCAGCGGTCGAGCATCACGTTGGGCAGGCAATAGTCGCCGTGCAGCAGCGTGTCGGTCTTGAGGCGATGGCGCCCTTGCTCAACCACCTGCCAAGCCTGTTCGGCACTCGCGTAGCCAAAGCTGTCGGGAAATTGCGAGGTGTCGTAGTTGCCCGTGCGGTAGTTGCGCTCGACCGTGGCAAGATAGCGCGCCGTGTGGTCGGTGACGGGACAGCCATCGGTCGGCAGCTCGTGGAGCGCGCGCAGGCGCTCACCAAGCAGCGAAGCCAGCCGCTCGGGCTCGGCCAGATAGTCGGCGTGGGTGCAATCCTCACCGCATACGCGGGCGGTCAATAGCCAATCGCGCTCGTCCGAGCGATAGGACAGCACCTCGGCGGCAAGTCCCCGCGCGTGGAAATAGCGTGTCAGTTCCGCCTCCCTTTGTAGCGTGCCGTGTGGGGCGCTCTTGAGATAGTAGCCGCCGTCGCGGTCGATGAATACGACGCGCGCCTCGGGCGAGCAAGAGCTGTCAAAGACGCTCGCGCCGTCGAGCAGGCGATGAAATTCGCGCGGGTAGTCGGCGAGTCTTGGTGTGATCGGTGTTCTTTTCATAGCAGTTCCTCAGTGGGAGATATCGTGGTCAATGCGGCTCGCGTCATTCGTAAAGGCGGCAAGCCCCTTGGTGTGGATGCTCTCCTTTATGACCGAGCCCCTTTTGCACATACAGAAATAAAGTCTTGAAACAGCACGCGGCTGCTCTCATCCTTGTCGTAGAGCCGCTCGGGGTGCCATTGATAGGCGCGCAGATAAGGGTGGTCGACCGCCCAAAGCCCCTCGATCACGCCGTCATCGGCCGTAGCCATTACGGCAAGCCCCTCGCCAAGCGTCTTGACCGCCTGATGATGGAAGCTGTTGCCGCAAATGTGCGCCGTGCCGAGCAGCGCGTGCAGCGGCGTGTCGGGAAGCACTGTTATATCGTGTGAAAACTCAAATTTTCCCTCCGATTGCCGATGCGCGATGGGGGAGGGACGCTCGCTCGGCAGATCCTGATAGAGCGTGCCGCCCAGCGCGACGTTGATCAACTGCGCGCCGCGACAGATGCCGAGCAGCGGCTTTCCCGTGGGAAACGCCTCGTTGAAGACGGCAAATTCCAGCGCATCGCGCAGTGGCTGCGTCTCGTCACAGCACGCGCTCGTCTGCTCGCCGTAGCGGGCGGGAACGATATCCATTCCGCCCGTGAAAAACAGACCGTCACACAGCCCGACAAAGCGGCGGATGACCGCCTCGTTTTCGGTGTAGGGAAGCAGCAGCGGCACGCCGCCCGAGACCTCGATGGCGTGAACGTAGGGACGGAAAATACTTGTGGTAGCCTCGCCGTCGACGGCGGCGAGAAGTCCGATGATGGGGGGCATAGTGCGATTCTCCTTATAGACTGCTCACGATCAGCGAGAGCCCCGAGATGATGAGCATCACGATGACGAGCTTACGCACGATCGTTTCTTTGATGAACTTACTGCAAAGCATACCGAGAAGCAGACCGACGAGCATGGCGGGGATGAGCCCAAGCCCTTGCTTGAGCACGTCGAGCGTAAGGATGCCGAGCACGCTGTAAAGCACCACGCGCAGCGTGTTCTCGACCACGAAGATAAACGACATATTCGCCTTAAAGCCGTGCGAGTCCTCGGTCATACGCCCGACGTACGCACCCAGTAGCGCGCCCACGCCGTAAAGACCGCACAGCACGCCCGAGACAAGCCCGATCAAGCCGAGAAACAGACGCGAGGCGGGCTCGTGCTCGCGCTTGCGCAGGTTGCGTATGAGCATCTCGACGGCAACGAAGACCGTCACCGCGCCGAAAATGATCTTGATGAGCGTCACGTCGGCGTTTTTGAGCAGTAGCATACCGGGCACACTGCCCACAAGCACCAGCGCCGTCAGCGGAAGACACACGCGCCACTTGAGCGACTTGCGCTCCTTGACCGTCAGCACCGCGTTGGCGGGGTAGGTCAGGATCAGCTCGACGGGCGATATGTTGATATTGTTGTTGCCAAAGCTCAGAACGGACGTGAAGAAGAGCGTGTTGGAAAAGCCGCAAAGCCCCTTGACGAAAAAGGCGCAAAGGGTTGCGATGATCCAGATGATATCGGGCATATCATCTCACTCCTTTCCCAAAGCCTCTGTACGGCTGAGCAGTAGTGTTGCGAGCAGGATGAGCGCGATACCGATGTAAGAGAAGACGTCCAAGCGGTCGCCGAGCAGCCACATACCAAACAGCGTTGCCGCCATAGGCTCGACGATGCCGAGCGCCGAAGCCGTGCCTGCAGGCAGGTCGCGCATGCCCGTCGCGTAGAGCAGATAGGGAATGAAATGGGTGACAAGACCCAGCGCGAGCATCAGGGCGATGATGAGGGCGGGGGAGGCCGATGCGTGCGTGAGGATGTGCTGTGGCTGGGATACGGTCAGCGCGACGAGTGCCATAAACAGCACGCTGTACAGCGTTGCCGTGGCGGGACGGCTGCCGCGCCGAATGGCGATCTTGGTCAGGATGTTGTAGGCGGCGTAGGCGATGCCCGAGCAGACGCCTAGCAGGATGCCGACCGCGTCGAAGCGCATACCGCCGACCACGCCTGCCACCAGCGCACAGCCGATGAGCATACCGATGATGGCGGCGAGCTTGAGGCGCGAGAAGCGCTCACCCAGGAACAGCATCGAGTAGATCGCCACGTAGATGGGGGCGGTGTACATCAAAATGACCGCCGTCGCGACCGAGGTAAGCTGCATCGAGGTAAAGTAGCAGGTGCCCGTGGCAAAGAGCGAGGCACCGATGACGGCGAACAGAAGGAGCTCGGTCGGCTTGATGCGAAAGAGGCTTCTGTCGCGTATGAGCGCAAAGAGAGCGAGCCCCGCGAAGGACACCACGGCGCGAACGGCGGACATCTGCGGCGTGGTAAAGCCGTAGGGCGCGAGCGCGTGGACGAACAGCCCCGAGGTGCCCCACAGCACGCCCGCGAGGATGATGTAGATGAATGCTTTGGTCTTCACAATAGATCCTTTTCTTTTTGATATGCTTGATCGATGGGTCAGTTGGGAGCGTCAGTAGTCAAAATATGCTTTCGGATGAAGGGCAGTGCTCGCTGACCGAGCAAAAAGGTAACACCGTCTGCCTCCAGCTGAGTGGCTGTGTGATGCCCATACTGTACCTGCGAGAGCGTGATCTCGTTCGCGTGCATCGCATAGCAGCCGGGATCCTTGTCACCGTGGAAAAAGCCGTACGTGAGGTTTGCCGTCAGGCGAAGCTCTCCCTCAACGAAAAACAGACATACGTCGTGCTTTGGAAAGATAGGATTGCTCGAATCAAAGCACTTGGTCACAAGGCAGGGCTCACACAGCCCATAGTAGGCGCGTAGATGCTCGCAGGCGCGGGACAAGACCTCACGCTCTACGGTACGCTCGCTGTCATTGACCCGCTTGGCAATGGGGATGGATAGGAGCGCACCGATCGCGATCGCCACAACGATCGAGAGGATGCGTAGCACGAGCTCGCCGAGCATGGCAAGCAGTGTGAGCGGTAGCATCTTGGGCTCGGGAATGCGCGAGATCAACCAATTGAGCCCGATACCGCAGGATACGCTTGACACGATGAACAGTGTGCGCGAGAGTGCGCGCAACAGCCGATCCTTTCGCACGAGCTTCTTTTTCTCGTCATCAAGGGTTGCGTATTGTTCACGTAGCACCCGACGCTCGGTCGTTTTGGGGTGCTTATATTTGAAATATCGCATGGAGTCCTCCGTTCGGGGAGCTGGACTTATTTTTTTGCTGTGAGCAGATCCTCCGTCGCGTTCTTGACGGTCAGATAGTCGTTGGTCAGTATCGTGTCGATGCCCATAGCTAGATAGCGGCGCGCCTCGTAGGGATCGTCCGCCCAGAACACGTTGCACAGTAAGCCGTCCTC
>JAGBTR010000077.1 GCA_017631215.1 Clostridia bacterium
GATCGGTCGGTGTGGAGGGATCGGGTTGCTCCGGATCGACCGGCGTGTCGGGCTTGCAGGCGACCAGCATCGAGGCGATCATCAGCATAACCAGAAACAGAGCGAGCAGCTTTTTCATGGTATTTCTCCTTTGAAATATAGTATGAAAAGACATCATAATTTTATCACGCAGGGGAGCTTTTGTCAATCGCAAACGGCTTGGGGGCTTGCTTTTTGTGAGGTGCGACAAATGGGGAGAGGTTTTTTTGGCGATATTGACGGGTACAATATTGACGGGCACGATATTGACGGGGTACCCCTTCATGTCGCGCCCGCGCTCCGCAAAAAAGGCTCACCGCTTTCGCGGCAAGCCTTTTTGGTTTGCTTTTCTGTTTTGTATTTGCGAAATTATTTGCTCTTCGCAAAATAAATATCGTCGAAGTACATATCCGCTGCAACACCGCCATTGTTCAAGATGGTGTACATGCGCAGATAATTGACAGCCTTCATATTCACCGGTGGATGATCGCCCGTGGGCTTGATCGCATCCGCGATGGGCAGCCACAGCTCGTTCCAGCCGTCCTGCTTGACGTAGTCCTGCACCTTCCAGCACATCTCCTCAACGTCAAAGGCACCCGACGAGGTCAGCTCGATGTAGCCGCGGCTGATGTTGGCAAAGTCGGTCACGTAGACCCACATATGCAGGTAGCCGTTCTCGTAAGCCGAGATGTCGGTGGGATCGAATACGACCTCGATGCGCACCTGATTGCTGTTCGACTTGAGCGAGGTCTTGCCCTCCTTGACGTGCTCGGTGCTCGTCACCATCTCGCAGACCACACCCGCAGGTACGCTCTCGCCGTCAAACAGCACCAGCTTGCCGTCCGCATCGGGCGTCACAGGCGTGGTAGGCGTCGAGGGAGTCGAGGGAGTCGAAGGCGTTGCAGGCTTCTCTGCGCCCGCTTTGACGAAATAGATATCGTCAAAGTACATATCGGCAGTGCCGCTTGCCTTCAGATTGGTGTACAGACGCATATAGTTGACTCTTGTCAGATCCGCCGCACCGGCACCGCGCGCCCCAGCGATGGGCAGCCACAGCTCGTTCCAGCCGTTGCCCTTGATGTGATCCATCACGGGCCAGCAGATCTCCTCCACATCGTAAGCGCCACCCGAGGTCAGCTCGATGTAGCCGCGATCGATGTTCGCGTAGTCGGTGACGTACACCCACATATGCAGGTAGCCCTCCGCATAAGCGGAGACGTCCAGCGCGTCGAAGTTGTAAACGAAGCGATCGGTGCTGGCGTTGCTCTTGAACGCCTTTTCGCCCTGCTTGACGTGGTCGGCGCTCAGCTCGATCGTGGGAAGCAGGCCGTTGAGCAGCTGCTCACCGTCAAGCAGCACCTTCTTGCTCGACGCGTCGATCGAGGGCGCCTCGGTAGCGGGTGCCTCGGGCGTCGAGGGAGTGGACGGCGTCGAGGGAGTGGACGGCGTCGAGGGAGTCGAGGGAGTCGAGGGCGTTACGATCTCGTTGTCGCCCTCAACGAAGTAGATATCGTCAAAATACATATTGTAGTCCGTCTTGCCCTCCAGCCACTGGGTGTAGACACGCAGGAAGTTGAAGCGCGTGGGATCGAACGACTTGCCCGTCGTCTCGGTCGGTCTGCCGTTGAACAGCGGGATCATGACCTCGTTCCAGCCGGGCTTGGTCACGTATTCCTTGACCTGCCAGCAGAGCTCCTCGACGTCCTCCTTGCCGCCCGAGGTCAGCTCGATCTGACCGCCGCGCAGGTCCTCGGGGTTCTCGATGTAGATCCACATATGCAGGTAGCCGCCCATATAAGCGGAGATATCCTTGGGCGCAAAGGTGAGCCCCAGACGAGGCGTCTGGTTGGGCGCGCTGATAAAGCTTGCCTTGCCCTCCTTGATGTAGTTGCTATCCTTGCAGAGCTCGACGTAGCTCACGCCGGCAGCATTGTCGCAGCGGTGGAGAATAGGAAGCTCCTCCTCTGCTACCAGCGCCGTGCCCGTCTTGCCGGTGTTGGACTCGTCATACTCACCGTCGACCTTGTTGCACAGATAAATATCATCGATATAGAAGGTCGTGCCCGACTGTCCCTTCACGAACATACGGATGTAGTTGACGAAGGAGGGATCGAACACCATCGAGCCCGAGAGGCTCGCCTGATGGAGCGGCAGCCAGACCTCGTTCCAGCCGACGGTCTTGATCGCCGCGTTGATCGCCCAGCTCTTCTCTGCCTGATCGCAGATACCGCTCGAGGTGATCTCGATGCTACCGCCCGTTGCCACGCCCTCTATGCGGTCGACGTAGATCCACATATGCAGGTAGCCGTAGTTGGCGAACTGGCTGGCATCCGTCGCGGGGACGTTCATCTCGAAGAAGACCTGCGCCTTGGGATTCTCCACGTGGATCTTGATCGAGGAGCTGCCCTCCTTGACGTACTGGGGATCGGTGTTGAGCGTAGCGACCGAGGCGATGCTCTGACCCAGGTTATCCAGCGTCTCGCAATCGTTGATCATGATGCGATAAGGCGTGACCTCGATGGCGATCTCGGGGCGGGCGTAGGGCTGTACCTCGGAGACCTCCTGATAGGAGATGTCGGTATAAGTCAGCATCTGTGCGATATAGATATCGTCGAAGTAGACCTCGGGCATGATGTTCAGCTCACTGTAGCCGACGCTGACCTTCAGCGCGTTGAAGCCCGTCAGATCCATCTCACCAAGGCCCTTCCAGCCGGCCTCAAGCGGCAGCCAGACCTCCGTCCAGCCCGCGCCGTGAAGCGCCGATGTGGTCGACCACTTGTAGACGCCGCCGTCCTCGGTGGTCAGATCGATGGTATTACCACTCCAGACAAGGTTCTGAGGATCGTCGATCCAGATCCACATATGCAGGAACAGCTCGGTATCCTCGCTTGCCAGATGGTCAACGTCCACGGGGCGGAAGGTCGTGTCGATCCACGTCACGCCCTCCTTGTTGAATGCCAGCGAGCCCTTGCCCTGCTTGATATAGCGTGCATCGCTGTTGAGCTTGACGTGCTTGGCGCTGCCGACGCTGTCGCAGTTCAGCAGCCTCTCGCTGTCGATCTCCTCGCCCGTTGCGTTCTCAGCAACGCCGTCCGTCGAGCGGTAGGTGGGCTCGTTGGTGACGAGGTTGACGATACGGTTGTAGATGGTCGCGCTCGAGCTGTCGTCGATCTCGTGCGACATACCCGTGGTGCGGAGCGGGTTGAAGAGGACGGCATCGCTTCCGTTCTTGAAGACGAACATGGGGCAGATGCCCTGCCAGTCGGAGGTCACGTTGTAGCCCACGACGGACGAATTGTCGGTGACGAGGATGCTGTGACAGCCGTACATGAAGACGTTGTTCATCGTCTCGTTCTCGGCGTCGATCAGATAGACCACGTCATTATAGGAGCGCAGAACCTTGTCGCGGATGGTGGGCCAGCCGACGGCGTGATTCTCCTTCTGCAGGTTCCAGTTAGCGGTGTTGATGTATCTCGTATCGTAGTAGCCACGCGTGAAGAAGGGCTGACGCATCGTGAAGGTCATATTACAAAGGACCGCCTCGATGGTACCGTTCTTACCGCCTGCGCGGACGAAGTTGTTGTACGCACAGCCGAACGACTGCTTGACCACGTGATCGTCGCACCCGATGAAGTCGATGCCCGTCAGCGCGCCCGATATGACCATATTCATGGCATAGACGCCCGCGCCCGTGCCCTTGACGGCGACGGTGGTGGTGAGCGCCTCGTTGCCCTCCTCAAGGTAGGCGAGCACGGTCAGATGATCGTGCGAGGGATAGAAGATACGAAGTCCCTGCACACCTGCGGACTCGGCGAGCGTGATGAAGGCGCCCTCGTTGACGTAGGTTAGGATAACGGTGCCGGGAACGTAGAAGTTGCCCGTGCCTGCCTTATCGCGGATCGCCATGGGAGCCGCGCCGCGCAGCTCAACGCCCGTCGCAACGCTCAGAGGCGTATAGACGCTATAGATGCCGTGAGGGACGTAGACGATACCGCCCGTCAGCGCGGCGAGGTCGAGCGCCTCCTGGATAGCAGGGCCCGCGTCCTCCTTCTTGCCGTCCAGCGCCTTGACGTCAGCGACGTAGAGCTTGGAGACGGGGCGCTGATAGGTCGCGTACACGGGATCGTACTGCTCAAGATCGTCCTCGTTATCGATGAAGGTATGTGCGCCCTCGGACGTAACGATACCGCCCTTGCCCGTGGTGCGAACGTCCGCCAGCTTGAGCGTGCCGCCGCCGACCGCATAGTTGGCGACCGCATAGATGTCAGCCTCGATATCGGCATTGGCGATGGTCACGCCCGAGCCGCTGTTGAGACCCTCGGCAACGAAGCCGTACATACAATCGTTGATCTCAACGTCATAGAACACGCCCCAGAAGCCCTGCTGCGACAGCATAGCCGTGTGGCAGCCCTCGATGAGGATATCGGTGTACTGGTTGAGGTCGAGTCCATAGAACTCCAGACCGATCGCATAGCTGCGGCAGAAGTCACGCAGTGCCGTGGGATCGGGGCAAGCAAAGCCCTCGGCGGCATCTGCCCAGTATCTGGGCGAGATGCGAAGGTCGACCGTATAGCCGATCTCGCGCGACAGCGACGCCTTATAGCCCATATTGAGCACGGTCATACGCACGTTCTCGACCTGGAGCAGCTCGTGCGTGCCCTCGCCGCCAAGGCATGCGCCGATGCCCTGATAGGAGTTGATGAAGGTCAGGTCGCGCAGCATGACCATACGGGGCTTGCCGCCGTAGATGGTGTAGCCGTAGGGCTTGACATCATTGATATCCTGGTCGGGATAGTAGAAGGTCATACCGATGACGCCGTTGTTGCCGTCCGTCTCATGCAGCAGCTGGATCAAGGGCGCTGCGGTGGGGTCGAACGCCTCCTCGCCCGAGAGCGGCTCCATCTTGCACAGCAGCATCGTGCCGTACTCCGGGGTCGCGGTCAGATCGGGATCCTGCCAATCGCCCTGCAGCACGACGCCGTAGGGCACCTTGATGGTGTTGGTCACGACGTACTGACCGACGGGCAGGAAGACCGTGCCGCCGCCCAGCGCACGGCAATCGTCCAGCGCCTGCTGGATGCCTGCGGTGCTATCCTCTTTGCCCGTGGGGTCGACGCCGTACTTCTCGGGCGTGACGATCACGTTGGCGATGATAACCTGCTCGGAGACGTAGACGGTCTCAATCAGGTAAGGACCATCCTCCGCGCCCTCGGCGGTGACGACCTCGTAGGTCTCACGCTGCTTTTGCGCGGTGGGGGTATAGAGACCCGTCTGCGTGCCCGAGGGGGTGTCGGGAACGACGGGCTTATCGGGTGTCGTCGGTGTCGAAGGATCGGCGGGCGTATCGGGGGTGTCCGGATCCTCGGGACCGACGGGTGCGACGGGCTTGCAGGCGACCAGCATAGAAGCGATCATCAGCAAGGCGAGCAACAGAGCAAGTAGCTTTTTCATCGTGAGTTCTCCTTTGAAATGTAGTATAGAAATACAGTTTATTTTACCATAACCACGGTTCTTTGTCAATGATAAAGGAGGGGGGGCGGTGGATTTTGTGATATGTGACAAAAGGGCGGTCGCTTTTTTGGCGAATCTGACGATTGGCGGGGGAGGGGGGATTCTTATGCCTTACGACTTCGTTCCTTCCCCCGCCCCCTTCCCCCTCAAAAAAGCAAACGGGAGCAGAAACCTCTGCCCCCGTTCGGTGCGATATGAATCAATATCTGCCGGCTGCGCCAAACAGCTTGATCTTCTCCATCGTTGCTTCCTTGACGGCCTGCTTAACAGCGGGCATCAGGTCGGTCTGACCCATGCCGGGCTTGTACATAGCAGCGGCGGTCTTTGCGAAAGCGGCGTTGATGTCGGTGAAGATGTTGACCTTGGAGATACCCTTGGCAACCGACTGCTTGAAGTCGTCGTCGGACAGAC
>JAGBTR010000078.1 GCA_017631215.1 Clostridia bacterium
CCCTTTTCGTTATGGACGAGGAGAGGATAAGAAGCAATATGCGCACCTATATCGCCGCTATGAAAAAGCATTTCGGCGAGGATTCGCAGCCGCTTTTTGCAAGTAAAGCTCTTTGCGTCAAAAGGATATACGAGATAGCAAAAGAGGAGAATATGGGTATCGATATCGTTTCGTCGGGTGAGCTTTACGTCGCGCGCGCGGCGGGCTTTTTCTTTGTTGGGTGCGTGTGCGTCAAAAAGTTTGGATCGAGCCTTTTCAAAGGCTCGCGGAGTGCAGAGGCAGAGCCTCTGCTCGCCCTGTGCAGAGGGCGAAATGTCCTACGGCGGCCGTTGCTTTTTTCGTCAAACCTCTTGCGAAAGGGGCGGCGGTATGGTATACTATGGATACAGAACAAAGAAAGCGAGGGCAAGATCATGACAGACCGCCTTTACGATTATTATATTATTGAGAGAACCCACCGTGCGCTGCGTGTGCCGTTTGGCGAGGAGCTTGCACCCAAATTTGCCGCCGAGGGGCTGGACGGCGCGGAGCGTATGTGCCGCCGCTTTGAGATGGCTTGCGCCAAGGAGACGCCGCGCATCCATCCCGACGAGCAGATCGTGTTCGTTCGTTCGGTGGCAGACCTGCCCGACGTGTACACCGCCGAGGAGTGGGATGAGATCAAGAAGGATCACTACGTCCACGAGCTGGGCTACGTGTCCAATCTGTGCGTCAACTACGGTCGCACCGTCCGCGAGGGCCTTTTGGCGCGCCGCGAGGAGGGCGATGAGCATCGCCGCCGTATGATCGACGCGTTGCTCGACCTCTGCGACCGCTACCGCGACGAGGCACGCCGCATCGGTCGTGAGGACGTAGCCGAGATGCTTGAGCGTGTGCCGCGCTATGGCGCAAGAGATCTGCGCGAGGCGCTGCAGCTGATGCGTATTCTGCACTATTCGCTGTGGCTGGAGGGCGACTACCACAATACGGTCGGTCGCTTCGACCAGTATATGTACCCCTATTTCAAGGCGGATATGGAGAGCGGCAAGCTGACCCGCGAGAGCGCGCTCGCGCTCATCAAGGACTTTTTCCTGTCCTTCAATAAGGACAGCGACCTGTACGTCGGCGTTCAGCAGGGCGACAACGGTCAGAGCATGGTGCTGGGCGGTACGGATGCCGAGGGGCGCGATTGCTTCAACGAGCTGTCCGAGATCTGCCTTGAGGCCAGCCGCGACCTGCGCCTGATCGACCCCAAGATCAATCTGCGCGTCAGCAGCAAAACGCCGCTTTCGGTGTATGAGAAGGGAACCGAGCTGACGAAGGTCGGTCTGGGCTTCCCGCAGTATTCCAACGACGACGTCGTCATTCCCGGTCTGATCCGTCTGGGCTACGCCCCCGAGCACGCGGCTGATTACGTCGTGGCGGCCTGCTGGGAGTTTATCATCCCCGGTGTGGGCAACGACATCGCCAACATCGACGGCGTGAATTTCCCCGCCGTTTGTGACCGCGCCATCCGCGAGGCCCTTGCCGCAGGAGAGCCGTTTGACGCACTGCTCGACCGCGTCCGCCGCGGCGTGCAGGAGGCGTGCGACCGCCTGACCGCCAAGGTGCACGACGTTTGGTTTGTCCCCTCGCCCATGCTGGATATGCTGCGCGACGGTAAGCTGTATCACAATATGGGTCTGCACGGCTGCGGCATCGCCGTCGGTGCGGATGCCCTCGCCGCCGTCCGTCGCTACGTCTATGAGGAGGGAAGCGTGTCGCCCGAGCGACTCATCGCGGCGCTGGACAGCGATTTCAAGGACGATCCCGAGCTGCTCCATTTGCTCCGCTTTGAGGCGCCCAAGATGGGCACCGACAGCCCCGACGCCGACGAGATGGGCGGTCTGCTTCTCGGCGCCTTTGCCGACGCGCTGGAGGGCAAGAAAAACGATATGGGCGGCATTTGGCGCGCGGGTACGGGTACGGCGATGTTCTATCTGTGGCACGCACGCGATCTGGGCGCCACCGCCGACGGTCGCCGCGCGGGAGAGCCGCTGGGCACCAACTTCTCGCCCAGTCTGTTCGCGCGCATTCCCGGTCCGATCTCGGATATTGAATCCTTCACCCGCAACGACCTCAGCCGCACGCTCAACGGCGGTCCGCTGACGCTCGAATTTGACGCCTCGACCTTCCGCGGCGAGGACAGCGTCCGCAAGGTCGCGATGCTGGTCAAGCATTTTATTGCACGCCGTGGACATCAGCTGCAGCTCAACGCGGTCGATATCAACGCGCTCGAGGAGGCGCAGAAGGATCCCGACCGCTACCGCCAGCTCGTCGTCCGCATCTGGGGCTGGTCGGCCTACTTCGTCGAGCTGGACAAGGAATATCAGGATCACGTGATGGCGCGCCAGCGCTATACGGTGTGATATGCAAGGACTCGTCTTTGATATCAAGGAGTTTTCCTTGCACGACGGACCCGGCATCCGCACGACCGTCTTTTTGAAGGGCTGTCCCTTGCGCTGCGTGTGGTGCCATAACCCCGAGGGACTTTCGCCCCGAGCCGAGCTGTTCGTCTCGTCGACGTGCAAGCAGTGCGGGCTGTGCTATCGCGGCTGTGAACACGAGGATTGCCGACCGTACGGTCGCTGTTTGCATATCTGCCCCCAAAACGCACTACGCGTGGCAGGGCAGGTGTGGGAGGTCGACGCACTGGCTGACCGGCTGCTCGCGCAAGCCGAAATGCTCCGCGAGGGCGAGGGCGGCGTGACGCTGTCGGGCGGTGAGCCACTGCTCCAAGCCGACTTTTGCGCGGCACTCCTCGAGCGCCTGCGCGGTCGCATCCACTGCGCCATCGAGACGTCGGGCTATGCCGATGCGGCTGATTTTCGCCGCGTGGTCGAGCAGTGCGATTTTGTGATGATGGATCTCAAGCTGATGGACGCAGCCCTCCACCGCCGCTATACGGGCGTGGACAACGCGCGTATCCTCGATAACGCCGTGTGGCTGAAGGCAAGCGGCATCCCCCACGTCTTCCGCACGCCGCTCATCCCCGGTATCACCGACACCGAGCACAATCTCGCCGCCGTCCGCGCCTTCGTGGGCGACGACGCGTGGGAGACGCTACCCTATAACGCCCTCGCAGGTGCGAAATACGCAGGCGTGGGCAGGACGTTTGAGTATCATCTGCCCACTTGAACCAAAGGAGGGCTGATATGATTTGTGAGGATAGTATGACCATTCACGGCTTTCAAAAAATGACGCTGCTCGATTTTCCCGGCAAGGTGGCGTGCATCGTGTTCACGGCGGGGTGCAACCTTCGCTGTCCGTTTTGCCACAACGCGCCGCTGGTGACGCGCACCGACCCCGCCGACCGCATCGACGAGGACGAGGTTTTTGCTTATCTGAAAAAGCGGCAGGGCATCGTGGACGGCGTGGTCATCACGGGCGGTGAGCCGACGCTGCAAAAGGATCTTGACGACTTCATCCGCCGCGTCCGCGCGCTGGGCTATGCCGTCAAGCTGGACACCAACGGCACCCGCCCCGACGTGCTGGCGGCACTGCTCGACGAGGGACTTGTCGACTACGTGGCGATGGATATCAAGAACTGCCCCGACCGCTACGCCGAGACGGTGGGCATCGAGGGCTTCGACCTCGCACCCGTCCGGCGAAGCATCGAGCTTTTGCGGCAGAGCGGCGTGGAGTATGAGTTCCGCACGACGGTTGCGGACGAGCTGCACACACCCCAAGATATTGGGGTGCTGGCGGCGTGGATCGCCCACGCTCCCCGCTATTTTATCCAGCCGTTTGTCGATTCGGGCGACCTCGTCGGCACGGGTCTGCACGCGCCAAGCGCCGAAAAGCTCGACGAAATGCGCGCGTCTGCGATGGTGCATCTGCCCAATACAGCAATTCGTGGTGCATAATGTACAACTTTGTCAAAAAATATTGTATAAAACGACAAAAACACAAAATGTGCAAAAATTGTATTGACGAGACACAATATATATGGTATAATGAGCGCGGTCCGAAAAATTCGCCGAGCATAAAAAACGGCGGATTTTTCTAACGGTTCCAAAAGAAAGAACCGCCGCGCTCTATATCTTTGCCCTTTTAGAGGTTTGACGAACAGCCGCCGAGAAAGGACAATTTTTTTGACACTAAATTGAACGAAAGAAAAGGAGACACACGATGTACAACGTACTGAAGCGTGACGGCAAGGCCGTCGATTTTGATCTTTCCAAGATTTCGAACGCGATCATGATGGCCTTCGAGGCTTGTGAGATCCAGCACCATCCCGATATCATCGATTTCCTGACCCTGAAGGTTACCGCAGATTTTGAGCCCAAGATCGAGAACAATCTCATCTCGGTCGAGCATATTCAGGACAGCGTTGAGTCGGTGCTGATCAAGGCGGGCTACGACGAGGTTGCCAAGGCCTACATTCTGTACCGTAAGCAGCACGAGAAGCTGAGAAATCTCTCGACCACGCTGCTTGACTACCGCGATCTGGTCGACAAGTACGTCAAGGCCAACGACTGGAGAGTCAAGGAGAACTCGACCGTGACCTACTCGGTCGGCGGTCTGATCCTGCACAACTCGGGCGCGATCACGGCCAACTACTGGCTGTCCGAGGTCTACGACAACGAGATCGCAGACGCACACCGCAACGCTGACATCCACATCCACGACCTCGCGATGCTGACGGGCTACTGCGCAGGCTGGTCGCTCAAGCAGCTCATTCAGGAGGGTCTTGGCGGCGTGGTCGGTAAGATCACCTCGGCACCTGCCAGCCACCTGGCAACGCTGTGCAACCAGATGGTCAACTTCCTCGGCATTATGCAGAACGA
>JAGBTR010000079.1 GCA_017631215.1 Clostridia bacterium
AAAAAGAAATCAAATCTTTTACCGAGGCAGTTAGAAAACTGTGTAAGGCTGGGGTGAGCAAAAGTGTAAGCGTTAAAATTGATTTATAAAGAAAAGGAGAGAGAAGAATGTCAACAGAAACTCTTAAAAAAATTTACATCATTTTGGCCATTCTTATCGGTGTTTCGCTAATAGGCGGATGTGTAATGAGCAGCTTGGAGGAAAAGCCAAACCCTGCCTATGACGAAGATGGCTTCTTGGGTTATAGCGACGATTTCTGGGAATGGAAATTCGAATACGAACGTGAAAACAACAAATAACCCTCCTTTTTGAAAGTTTTTGAAAGGGGTGCAGGGGGAAACTTTTTCCAAAAAGTTTCCCCCTGCATTCTTATTCACTTAAAACAACCCCGTGATCTTACCGCTATCGTCCACGTCGATCTTCTCGGCGGCGGGCGATTTGGGAAGTCCGGGCATGGTCATGATATCGCCCGTAAGGACGACGACAAAGCCGGCACCGGCGGACACCTTGACGTTGCGGATGGTGACCTTGAAGCCCTCGGGAGCACCCAGCTTGGTCGGGTCGTCCGAGAAGCTGTACTGCGTCTTGGCGACGCAGATGGGCAGATGATCAAAGCCGAGCTTGGTGAGCTGGTCGATCTGCTTTTTGGCCGCGGGCGTGACGATGATGCCGTCGCCGCCGTAGACCTTGGTAACAACTGCCTCGATCTTATCCTCGATGGTGCCGTCCAGCTCGTAGGAGAAGGTGAAGTTGCCCTGCTCCTCCTCACAAAGTCTGACGACCTCGCGGGCCAGCTCCTCGCCGCCCTTACCGCCCTCGGCCCAGACGGTCGAGAGAACGGTGTTGACGCCCAGCTCGCGGCATTTTGCAATAATGAAGTCAATCTCGGCGTCGGTGTCGGTCGGGAAGCGGTTGACCGCGACCACGCAGGGAAGCTGATATACGTTTTTGATGTTGGAAACGTGACGGAGCAGGTTGGGGATACCGCGCTCCAGAGCGGCGAGATCCTCATTGCCGAGCTCGGTCTTGGCAAGTCCGCCGTGCATCTTGAGCGCGCGGACGGTGGCGACCATAACGACGGCGTCGGGGGTCAGTCCTGCCATACGGCACTTGATGTCGAGGAACTTCTCAGCGCCAAGATCGGCGCCAAAGCCTGCCTCGGTGACGGCATAGTCGCCCATACGCAGCGCCATCTTGGTGGCGATGACCGAGTTACAGCCGTGCGCGATATTGGCGAAGGGACCGCCGTGAACGAAGGCGGGCGTGCCCTCGAGCGTCTGGACGAGGTTGGGCTTGATGGCGTCCTTGAGGAGCGCGGTCATTGCGCCGACGGCCTTGAGGTCACCTGCGGTGACGGGCTTGTCGTCGTAGGTGTAGCCGACGATGATGCGGCCAAGTCGCTCCTTGAGGTCGGTGATGGAGGAGGCGAGGCAGAAGACGGCCATGATCTCGGAGGCGACGGTGATATCGAAGCCGTCCTCACGCGGGGTGCCGTTGACCTTGCCGCCCATACCGTCCACGATGAAGCGGAGCTGGCGGTCGTTCATATCGACGCAGCGCTTCCAGGTGATCTTGCGGACGTCGATGCCGAGGGCGTTGCCCTGCTGGATGTGGTTATCGAGCATTGCCGCGAGCAGATTGTTGGCCGCGCCGATGGCGTGGAAGTCGCCCGTGAAGTGGAGGTTGATGTCCTCCATCGGGACGACCTGTGCATAGCCGCCGCCTGCGGCACCGCCCTTGACGCCGAACACGGGACCCAGCGAGGGCTCGCGCAGTGCGACGGTGACGTTCTTACCAATGCGGGAGAGACCGTCGGCAAGACCGATGGTGGTGGTGGTCTTACCCTCACCTGCGGGGGTGGGGGTGATGGCGGTGACGAGAATGAGCTTACCGTCCTTGCGGTCCTCGTTCAGAAGCGCGAGGTCGATCTTGGCCTTATAATTGCCGTACTGCTCGACGTATTTTTCATCTACGGATGCGCGCTTGGCGATGTCGCGGATGTGCTGCATCTTACAGGATTGTGCGATTTCGATGTCGGAGAGATATGCCATGGGGGATACCTTCTTTCTTTTGTTTTTGGGCGGCGGCACAACGCGCCGCCGGTGAATTATGTTACTTCTTTGACGCACGTCAAAGAAGTAACCAAGAAAGCGCGTCCAAGGGCACGCCCTTGGAGAACCCGCGCCGCGTGGCGGCGCTCTGTTCGGCTCGCTCGGTTGCTTCACTTCGTTCCGCAAAGGCGAGCCTCAAAGGGTTTGTTGGGTGGTGCTGTCGCCATATGCTTGAGCTTCGATGCTAACAAAGTGGGGCAGGGGCCCCGCAAGCGGCTTGAAGTTGTTGGGGTGAGCGGGTGGTTGCCGCTTAAACCCTTTTTGCTACCAATATGGCGGGTGTTTTCTTTTTCTTTGAAAGTTTTTGAAAAGGGGGGCAGGGGAAAAACTTTTCCAAAAAGTTTTTCACCTCGTACCTTTCCTTAATTATAAATCGGGAACTTCGCGCACAGAGCCTGGACCTCGGCGCTGATGCGTTCCTTGGAGTTTTCGAAGTCGCGGATGACGTCGACGATCCAGCCGGCGATGAGCTCCATCTCGGGCTCCTTAAAGCCGCGGGTGGTGATGGCGGGGGTACCGATACGCAGACCGCTGGTAACGAAGGGGGTCTGGGGATCGTTGGGGATGGTGTTCTTGTTGGCGGTGATGTGGACCTCGTCAAGTCTGTGCTCGAGCTCCTTGCCCGTGATGCCCTCGTCAACGAGGTTGAGCAGCATCAGGTGGTTGTCGGTACCGCCCGAGACGAGCTTGACGCCCTTGTCGGTCAGAGCCTTGGCAAGAGCGGCGGCGTTCTTGACGATCTGCTCACCGTAAGCCTTGAACTCGTCGGTCATAGCCTCGCCCAGAGCCACAGCCTTGGCCGCGATGATGTGCATCAGCGGGCCGCCCTGCGTGCCGGGGAAGATGGCCTTGTCGATCTGCTTTGCCAGCTCCTCGCGGCAAAGGATCATACCGCCACGCGGACCGCGCAGCGTCTTGTGGGTGGTCGTGGTCACCACGTCCGCATAGGGGACGGGCGAGGGGTGAACGCCGGCGGCGATCAGACCTGCGATGTGAGCCATATCGACCATCAGATATGCGCCGACCTCGTCCGCGATCTCACGGCAGCGGGGGAAGTCGATGATGCGCGAGTAGGCGGACGCGCCCACGACGATGAGCTTGGGCTTGCACTCAAGCGCAAGGCGACGCATCTCGTCGTAGTCGATCATCTCGGTGTCGTCTGCCACGCCGTAGGGAACGATGTTGAAATACTTGCCCGAAATGTTGACGGGCGAGCCGTGCGAGAGGTGACCGCCCTGCTGGAGATTCATACCCATCACGGTGTCGCCGGGATTGAGCAGCGCGAAGAAGACGGCAAGGTTGGCAGATGCGCCGCAGTGGGGCTGCACGTTGGCGTGCTCTGCGCCGAACAGCTTGCAGGCGCGCTCGCGGGCGATGTCCTCGACCACGTCAACGCACTGGCAGCCGCCGTAGTAGCGCTTGCCGGGGTAGCCCTCGGCGTACTTGTTGGTCAGAACGCCGCCTGCCGCCAGAAGGACTGCCTTGGATACAATGTTCTCGGATGCGATCAGCTCGATGTTGTGCTGCTGGCGCGCGAGCTCGGCGTCACAGGCAGCAAACACCTCGGAGTCGTAGTTTTTGAGTTCGTCGAAGAAATTCATGGGATTCTCCTTTTTTGTTTTTTTTTGTAGCTAACACCGTGGGGAGGGAGCCCCACAAGCGGCTTGAAGCTGTTACGCTAAAGGAAGGTAGCTATCGCGCCAATCCTTTTATTTTCCATTAAAGCTTTTGAGGGGTCTTAGGGGAACTTTTTGAAAAAAGTTCCCCTAAAAACGTCTCCTTACTTAAAATACTTCACCGCAGCCTCGAACATACGGATATCGTACTCGCCGGGGACGTTGCGGTAGAGGTTCGCGCCGATACGCTCGGAGTGACCCATCTTACCGAGGACGCGGCCGTCGGGCGAGGTGATACCCTCGATGGCGCAGACCGAACCGTTGGGGTTGAAGGCGGTGTCCATGGTGGGCGCGCCGTCAAGATCGACGTACTGGGTTGCGATCTGACCGTTCTCGGCGAGCTTTGCGACCAGCTCGTCCGAGGCGAGGAAGCGACCCTCACCGTGCGAGATCGGGACGGTATAGATATCGCCGACCTTGGCAAGCGACAGCCAAGGCGACTTGTTGGTGCAAACGCGGGTGCGAACCAGCTTGGACTGGTGGCGCGAGATGGTGTTGAAGGTCAGCGTGGGGCAGTTCTCATCGGTGTCGATGATCTTACCGAAGGGAACGAGACCCAGCTTGATGAGCGCCTGGAAGCCGTTGCAGATACCGCACATCAGACCGTCGCGGTTGTCCAGCAGATCGGTCACGCCCTCCTTGATGGCAGGGTTGCGGAAGAAGGCCGTGATGAACTTGGCCGAGCCGTCGGGCTCGTCACCGCCCGAGAAGCCACCGGGGATGAAGAT
>JAGBTR010000080.1 GCA_017631215.1 Clostridia bacterium
ATTGGAGACGGAAGCGGCATCACGCATTCGCTGTCGCACGCATCGGCCAGCGGTGTCTACGTGGCAAGAAATATTGCAAAGGAATAACGGAAGGAAACGGTACGAAGCATGAACTTTTTGGAGGAAAGAATCAACAAGGACGGAATTGTCAAGGCAGGCAATGTGCTCAAGGTGGACAGCTTTCTCAACCACCAGATGGATATCGCACTCATCGAGGAGATCGCGCGCGAGTTCAAACGCAGATTTCACGATAAGCCCGTGACCAAGGTGCTGACCATTGAGGCATCGGGCATCGGTATCGCCGTCTTCGTAGCAAAGGAATTCGGCGTGCCGATGGTATTCGCCAAAAAATCCAAGTCGATCAACATCGACGGCGATATGTACGTGGCCGAGGTCGAGTCCTTTACCCATAAGAACAAGAACCAGATCATTGTGTCCAAGAAATTTCTGAGCGCAGACGACCGCGTGCTCGTCATCGATGATTTCCTTGCCAACGGCTGTGCGCTGCAGGGGCTGATCTCCATCGCGGAGTCGGCGGGCGCGACGGTCGAGGGACTTGGTATCGTCATCGAAAAGGGCTTCCAGATCGGCGGCCGTGTTATCCGCAATCTCGGCTATCACCTCGAATCGCTCGCCATTGTCGATGCTATGGACACCGAAACCGGCGAGATCACCTTCCGCGATCAGAGCGCACAGTGACCGATCATATCGCCAATAATAAAAAAGGATGCCCGCCGTACAAAACGGCGGGCGTTCTTGCTTATTTCGTCCAAGCTTTTTGAATGGGGGAAAGGGGGACACTTTTTTAAAAAAGTGTCCCCCCTCATGCTCCTCGTATCCTTTTCTTACTGCTTCAGCGCTTGATCGAGCCAGATCTCGCCCATCGTGAAGGCTTCGTGTAGACCCGAGAAGGAGCCCTGACGAATGATCTTGTTGGGATCCTTGGAATCGATGACCTGGATCATAATTTTGTCTGGCAGCTGCTTGCCGCCGACATCCTTGTAGGAGATGATCTCCAGGATCAAAATGCACTTTTCGCTCATATCGCCGTAGCAGATGGTGTCGCCCTCGCGCACGAGTGGCTTATCCTTGTATTCCAGATACTTGCCACTGACAAGATTGATTTCTTCGTTTGCCATATCTATTTTCCTCCCTATATCGGTATTCATACTATATACCTATCCATTGTAGCACATAGAACAGAAAAAGTCAAGGACTTGTTCGGTAATTGAACAAAATTTACGATTTGTCAATATACGGACGGCGACGCACAAGACTTCCCGACGGCTGCGGTGTGGGATAGGCCAGTGTGATCAGATGCTCCAAACGCTGCTCGATGGCGGTCTGACGGCTTGCCTCGGGCGTGCTTGGCAGGTCGGCAGGCTTGGTGAGAACGTGAAGGGTACACCGCTTGCGAATATCAGACAGATACGCACATCCGCGTGCATTGGCACCGAGCAGACGAACGTAGGCGGGAGGTGCGGTCACGTCGCGTTCGGTCACGCCGCAAAAGCCGTACCATACCGAGCGACGGATGCGCGCGTCGGTGTAGCGACGGGTCGCGGCAAGGCGCAACAGCGATGCAAGGTCGGTTGCCTCGCGTGCCGCGCAGCAGAGTCGGTCGGCAAGTCCCCCTTCCAAGCCATAGCATTCCGACAGTGCCTTTGCGTCGGAGGTGCGGTAGAAGGTGACAAGAGCAGAGGACAATGCGCGCTCGTCCGCGGGAGCCAGATGCTGGTCGACCGCGTGAGAAAGTGTGCTCCATACGGCATCGGGCAGATGGGGACGCAGAGCCTCAAGCGACTCGTCGCGCCACAAGGCACGAAGGGCGGTGGCCGAGGGATGTACCCCCTGCAAGGGCGTTGCCGCGTCGACGTACGCTTGCCCCTCGCGCTTGACCGTGTAGGGGCGCATCGGGCTCGATTCTCTTGTCAGCGCGTGCAGATACGTCATGCCGAGCAGGTCGTTGGAGCCGCTCGGTAACGGGTGACCGTGCCGCTCACGGTACAGCTCGTCGCGGCATTGCATCACGCCGAGAGAGGGATGCGATTGCTGATATTTCGTCAGCTCGTCGATAAATTCACGCGCATATAGCCGCTCGGTGCAGTCTTGGAGCGCGTCCATATCACCGCATTCACTGCCGAAATGGAGCGCGTCGACGCCCAACGCGTCCAGAATGCGCACGCCCGCCAACGCAAAAAACTCGGCAGGGGCAGACGAGTAGGGAAAGGGAAGACCGATCACCAGATCGACGCCCGCACGCACGGCCGCCTGGGCGCGTACGTAGCCGTCTGCAATGGCAAGCTCACCGCGCTGGGTGATATGCTCGCTCATCACGGCGACCGTTACGTCGGCCCCCGTCGCTTGTCGCGCCGCCGCCAGCTGGTGCGCGTGTCCCGTGTGAAAGGGATTGTATTCACAAATGATACCAACGGTGCGCATCGTTCATCCTTTCCGCGCACCGATGAGGGTCAGGTGCGCTTGTTGAGATTGTCTGTGTTTTCCTTGGCCGCCTCGGGGGAGATCTTTTCCTCCAGCGTGCCGTTTTTGTGGGCGTCCATGATCTCGTCGAAAACGGCAACGGCTGACAGCACTGCGTCCACACAAGGACGCTCGTGGTAGAATTTTTCATTGCGCGGTGCGCTGACGGGAAGCTGGGCGGCGTGCGGAATGCCGAGCAGCTCGTAGCAGAAGACCGAACCGTTTCTCTGCTTGAATTGCGCCGCCGCGTATTGCACGAGGCGATAGTGGCGATCCTTGGCCTCGCTGTCGCCCTGGGGGAAATGACCGAGCGTAGCGCCCAGCGCCATCAGCAGACCGCACAGCGCACCGCACGTCTCTCGCATACGGCCGATGCCGCCGCCAAACGAGGCAGACAGTGCAAGCGCATTCTCCTCGGAAAGTCCGGTTTCATCGCACAGCGCGACAAAGACCGACTGGGCGCACTGACAGCCGTTCTCAAACAGCGACAGCGCACGGCTTTGATGTTGGTTCATGGTTTGCTCCTTTGGCTTTGAGAAATATTTCTTTCATTATACCCAATGTTGCTCGTTTTGTCAATCCAAACCCCGTAAAAATCAATATTTCGGAAAAAAGAAGTAAATTTTTTTGTTCAAACCCGAAAAAAGACTTGACTTTTTTACAAAAATCCATTATAATATATACCGTCGCGTTTTGCGTTGTGTCAGGTGAAGCAAAAAAGACGGTAGATGAGACGGGAGGATCGCGTATGAAGCTGGATATGAGACCCATGCTGCGTGGCGAGGTCGAACGAATCACGCTGGATTTTATGCTCACGCCCGACGAGGTCGACGGCGTGACGCTCAAGGGCGATGCCCACATCCTCGGTGAGATCACCGATGAGGCAGGCTATATGCGCTTGACGCTGGAGGCGTCGCTTCCGTACCGTGGCGAGTGCGCGCGGTGTCTTTCCACCGTGGAGGATACCTTCCGCTTGCAATTTGAGCGTACGGTCGCGGATGAAAAGACGCTGACGGACGAGCAGATGGAGGACAACGTAGACGAGTACGTCATCATTCACGACGGCGAGCTCGATTTGGACGAGGAGCTGCGCGAGGCGCTGATCCTTGCCTTCCCGATGCGCCTGCTTTGCTCGGAGGATTGCCAAGGCCTTTGCCCCAAGTGCGGAAAGCCCCGCGCGGAGGGTGACTGCGGTTGTCCGACCCGTGAGATCGACCCTCGCTTTGCCGCATTGCGTGCTCTGCTCGATGAGAGCGATGAGGACAGCACGGACGGCGACACAAAGTAAGAAAAAATAAAAAATATACAGCGAAGTGAGTCCTTTGGACTTACGAAACACTAAGGAGGTGTACTTCAAATGGCAGTACCAAAGAAAAAGGTATCGAGCGCTCGCAGAGACAAGAGACGCTCCAACAACAGCAAGCTGACGATGCCCGGAGTGGTTAAGTGCTCCAACCCCGCATGCGGTGAGATGGTTCGTCCCCACTGCGTCTGCAAGGCTTGTGGCTTCTACAACGGCAAGAAGGTTCTGAATGTGAAGGAGGCATAATTGCCTACGCTCAGATCCGGAAAAGGACTCGTGACATCATTCTCTGATGCGACGAGTCTTTTTCCTTATCAAAAACAATTGCTGAAAGGATCAGAAATATGAAACGATGGATGCTTTGCGCGGGCGTGCTGGTGCTCGCGCTGATACTGATGCTGTGTGCTGCCGCGTGCGGTCTCGGCGATGCTACGCCCGATAAAGACGGGACACCCGACGTGGACGATACGCCCTCGACCCCTGACACGCCCTCGTCGCCCTCTACGCCCGATAGCGGCAAAACGCAAGCGCTTGCGGTTGAAAATTACGACCCGAGCAAGACTTACGCGATGCCCGATTTTCTGTCGATGGATATGACAGAGTACATTACGCTGGGCCGCTATCGCGGTCTGACGCTGACGATCGATTACAATGCGATCAACGTCACCGATGCAGCGCTGGACGCCAAGATCGACGCGCTGCTGTATGAGCATCATCCCGATGCGAAGATCACCGACCGCGCGGTCGCGTGGGGCGATACCGTCGTGACCGACTATGTCGGCACGCTGGACGGCGTGGCCTTTTCCGGCGGCTCGGCTACCTATCAGACCATTACGCTGAAGGACAATAGCGGCTATATTCCCGGCTTTGCCGAGGGGCTGGTCGGTGCGACGCCCGGTGTCCCCTATGCCGCAGACGTGACCTTCCCCGAGGACTATCACGCCCCCGACCTTGCCGGCAAGGCGGTCGTGTTCACCTTTACGGTGCATTATATCGAGGGCACTCCCACGCTGGACGATGCCTTCGTGACCGACTACACGGACGGCGAGTACACGAGCGGTGAGGCATACCGCGAGGCGCTCCGTCAGCAGATGGCGGACGATGCTTACGAGACCGCACTGCATAGCGCACTGTGGGCGGCCATCACCGAGAACGCCGCCGTCAAGCAGTATCACGAGGATGCCGTGATGGCTTATTACAGCAACTATTACAGCTATTACAGCTACTACGCTGCGATGTACGGTACGAGCTATGAGAATTTCCTCGCACTTTACGTCGGCGGAACGCCTGCGGATCTGTTTGAGTTCTGCAAGCAGGCGATCAAGGAGGAGATGGTCTACTACGCCGTCTTTGAGGCGGGCGAGTACACCTATACCGACGAGCAGTACGCGCGTGCGCTGGATCTTTACACCGAGCAGAATTACGCCGCGCTGGAGGCAGAGATGCTGGCGGCAGGTCGTGAGGAGTTTACCGTCGAGGAGGCGCGCGACTATTTTGACCGCACCTACAAGCAGCAGATCGGCGCGCAGTGTCTGGAGGAGAGTGCCTTCAACGATCTGATCGCTACGGCGAATATCGTTATCAACGGTGCACCCGAAACGGAGGACAGCGCATCGTGAGCAGCGTGACCGAAAAGCTGTACGACAAGGACAGCGAGCTGTTTTGCTTCGAGGCGGTCGTGCTGTCGTGCGAGGCGAGAGAGAAGGGCGGCTATGCCGTCGTGCTCGACCGCACCGCCTTCTTTCCCGAGAGCGGCGGTCAGTATGCCGATCGCGGCACGCTGGACGGCGTGACCGTGACTGACGTGCGCATCAAGGACGAGTGCATCACGCATCTCGTCGAGCAGCCGCTTGCCGTCGGTGCGACGGTGCGCGGTGAGATCGATGCCGAGCTGCGCCTTGCCAAGATGCAATGTCATACAGGCGAGCATATCATCAGCGGTCTGGCGCACAAGCGCTATGGCTATGAGAACGTCGGCTTCCATCTGGGAAACGGCGAGATGACGATGGATCTTGACGGCGAGCTTTCGCCCGAGCAGATCGTCGCGCTGGAGCGCGAGGCCAACGAGGTCGTCTGGAAAAACGCTGTGGTGCGCGCCGAATATCCAGATGCCGAGACGCTCCGCACGCTCGAATACCGAAGCAAGCTCGACTTGACGAGCGGTGTCCGCATTGTCACCGTCGAGGGCGTGGATGCCTGCGCCTGCTGTGCGCCCCACGTGAAATCGACGGGCGAGATCGGCGTGATCAAGATCGTCGACGCCATTCGCTATAAGGGCGGTATGCGCCTTTGGGTGCTGTGCGGCCGCTGGGCGCTGGAGGATTATAAGAGCAAGCACGACAATATTCTGACCATCACCCGCCGTCACAGCGTCAAGCCCTGGCAGGTGGTCGAGGTCACCGACAAGCAAAACGACGAGCTTTTGAGCGCGCGCGCCGCGCTCTCTGCCGCACGCCGTGAGCTGGCCGAGGTCAAGATTTCTGCCGCCACACCGGACGGGCAGGGCAATCTGCTCTTTTTCGAGGGCGAGATGGATGCCAACGTCCAGCGCGGTATGGCCGACGGCGGAGCGAATGCCTGCCGCGGCATCTGCGGCGTGTTCTGCGAAACGGAGAACGGCTATCGCTATGTCTGCGTCAGCCGCAGTCTGCCGTTGCGTGCACTCGGCAAGCAAATGGGCGAGGATCTTGGCGGTCGCGGCGGCGGCACGGATGCCATCATCCAAGGAACGCTTGGTGCAACACGCGAGCAGATTGAAGCTTTTTTTGCTGCACTGTAATGAAAAAATCCGCAGAGATATTGCGTCTCTGCGGATTTTGTGTTATAATGAGCGCATCATCCTGTTTGGAGGTTTGGTATGACTAACATTAAGCTGACAAAATCACTGCG
>JAGBTR010000012.1 GCA_017631215.1 Clostridia bacterium
GCAGACCTTTTTAGGTCTGCGGTCGGCCATCCCCTCATCACTGCGCCAGCAACCGATGTGTTCCCGAGCCCAGCTCAATGTGATAACAGCCATCCTCAATGGGGAAGTTGGAGATCTGACTGTTGATAAACAGCGTGTCCGTGCCGCCCGGCAATACGGGCAGATATACCGTCGCCTTGGTGTTGGGCGGTACCACCACCTCAGCCTCGTATGCCTCGTTGTTCTGTCCGATCGAGACGGCGATCGTTCCCTTGACCGTCGGCACGCGGATCGCCGCATAAGGCAGCGAGCCGATCTGCGGCCAAACCTCGAACTTGTGGAAGCCGGGGCGGGTCGGTTGGATGCCGAACATACCCCGCACGATCAAGGCCGCGGGCGATGCTCCCCACGGATGCGAGAAGGTCATATTGGGCTTTTCCTCCACGCACCACGCCTCGGGCGCGATGGTGATGCCGTGGTTGGCCAGCGCCGCCGCGAAGGTGTGCGCACCCGGCGTGCAATCGTCGTTGGCCAGCAGAGCGGTCGCATAGGCACCGTGACCGGCGCGGTAGAGACCGTCCAGAAGGAAGAAGGAGCCGTAGATGCTCATTTTGATATCGTCCAGACCGATCAGCGTGCGGCACATCGTGTCCTTCATGCCGCTGCCGTTGTAAATGCCCATACAAAGCGCATAGACGGTCGCGTGCTGCGACATATGCTCGACGGGCGTGCCGTCCTTGCGCAGACCGTCGATAAAGGCGCCCTTGTCGGGGCGATAAAGCTGCTCGATCATCGAGGTGCGCAGGTTGTCCGCCATCATACGGAAGGTGGTGGCGTCGTCCTCGTTGCCCAGCACGCCGGCCATTACCGTCATATCGCGCAGGATCAGGTGATACAGCGCGTTGTAGACCGTGTTGAAATGCGACTCCTCAAGCGCATAGCCGTCGCGCGAGCTGACGGGCCAGTCCAGCATCACAGCATCCCAGCGGTTGCCCGTCGCCTTGACGGGAATCAGACCGAGCTCGGGATCGATCTTCTCACTCAGCGTCAGACGGCGCAGCGTGGGATAGGTCTGCTCCAGCAGGGCGCGGTTGCCCGAGTAGAGATAGTCGAGGCGCACCATATGAACCGGCGTGAGTGCGTACTCGGCGGGCCAGGTGCGGTGGGACAGCAGATAATCCAGCGTGTGACGCGCCAGAGACATATCGGAGGTATAGGTGTAGGCGGCGAGCATATTGACCAGCGTGTCACCCTCGTAAGGCGTGCGCTCGCGGGTCTGCGAGTCGACGTACATATCCTGACTCGTCGCGCAGATGGCGTATTTGAAGGTGTCGTACAGACGACACAGCACCTCGTTGGAGCAGACGAAGGAGGACTCCTCCGCCTCGAATGCGCGGCGGATGGCGATACCCTTGACGTCGTCCTCGCCAAGCTCGGCCAGGCAGCCATGCAGCTCGACGTAGCGGAAGCCCTTCAGACCATAGCCCTCGAGCGTTTGCTCGCCCGCCTTGAGCGTCCATTGCTCGCGGTAGACGTTGCCCGTCCGCATCTCGTAGCGGACCGAGCCGTCCTCGCAGAGCTCCTCGCCGTAGCGAAGCTCGATCGTGTGCTCGACGGGGGCGTTCAGCGTCAGACGCAGACCGCCGATGATCTCGTTGCCAAGGTCGATGAAGATGCGACCGTCCTCAAGCCGCTCGACCGATGCGACGTCCTGCTCGAAGCGACCGATGGGCTCGCCTGGGTAGGGAACGAGCGTTCTCTCGTGCTCGACGTCGAGGTCGTCGCCAAGACCGACGGGCAGCCAGGCATCGGTGCTCTCAAAGCCGACCCTTGAGAAGCCGAAGGGAAAGACGTTGGCGTTGATATTTTCGGCCTCCTCCTTGTAGTAGGAGGTGCCGATCGAATGACCCGAGCCGAGCGCGGCCTCGCCGTTCATTGCCGTGAAGGCCTCGGCGTCGCGTGCGCTGTTGAGCACGGTGCGGCGGTTGCCGTTTTTGTAAAAGACGGTCAACTGGCAAAGGAAGGCCTTGTCCTCGGTCGTGTAGCACAGCGCGCCCAGCGCGTTGCCTGCGGCGAGTAGGTCGGTGACGTCGTAGGAATGGTAATACAGCAGCTCCTCGCCGTCGGCCCCCTTACCCATACGGGTCGGACCGAGACCGACGAAGGTGCCGTTGAGAAACAGATGATAAACGAAGCGACGCGACGGCTCGGGGGAGGAGGCGGTCACGTGCAGGACGGCGCGCTCGACGCCCTCGCTGTCGGGCAGAGCGAATTCGGTGCGCAGGAAGCAGAAGTCCTCATTCTGCTGTCCCCAGATGCCGTGTGTGTCCTCCCAATCGTTACCGACGGCGGTCACAAAGCAGGCAGGCTCAGAAAGGGCACTCTCGGCTCCGTTTTTGTTACGGAGTCTGACCGCCCAATAATATAGCTCATTGTCTTGCAGCAGCGTTTCAAGACCTGCGATGGTGATGTTGCTGCTCTCGTCGGTCGCTGTCCAGCCCGTATCGAGAAGATAGTTTTGCTCCTGCATATCCTCCAGCCGCGAGGCGATGACGATGCGGTAGCCCGTCTGGATATCCGCGACGTCGTTGGAATGCATGACCCACGAGAAGGTGGGCGTGTTCTTTTCGATGCCGTAGGCGCTCGAGAGAAGGTTGACCTTCAGACCGTCGGGCGCGGCAAAGCTGAACGAGGACGAAGTGATCTCGGAATTCAAAAGGTGATCCCCCTTGTTTTCTTTGCGCGGGCGGACAGAGCCGCTCGCGTGGATACTCATTATAGCGTGTTTTTGTTTTTTTGTCAAGATGTAAGTGGTCGACAGTTGGTAGAGTGGGGGCAACGGGGGGGCAGGGGGGGAGACATATGCCCTACGACTTCTCCTATTTACGCTCACACTGCCTGCGGCGCGTTCGCGGTCGGTGCGTCTTCATTCTTTGCCTTGTGGCAAAGAACGAAGCAAGAAAACACACCAAAGGGCAAGCCCTTTGGAAACCCGCGCGGCTTCGCCGCGCTCCGTTCGCGCCTTCGGTTGCTCGCTTCGCTCGCAAAGGCGGCGCGAAAAGGTGTAGGCAGGCGATACGCTTGCCATCTTGTGGACACCGTCCACAA
>JAGBTR010000081.1 GCA_017631215.1 Clostridia bacterium
ATTTTGTCAAATATCGTGGCTTCGCAGATCGAAACCCATCGCCTCTACGGTGGCGTTGTGCCCGAGATCGCCAGCCGCGCTCATATCGAGGCCATCAGCGGCATTACCTACGAGGCGCTGGCGACAGCGGGCATTGCTGTGAGCGACCTTGGCTGTGTGGCCGTCACCTCGCATCCGGGACTGATCGGTGCGCTCTTGGTGGGCGTGAACTTTGCGAAGTCCTTGGCCTTTTCGCACAACATTCCTCTGGTCGAGGTCAACCACGTCAAAGCGCACGTGGCGGCGGCCTACCCCGAGTATCTGGATCTAAAGCCCCCGTTTTTGGCACTTGTGGTGTCGGGCGGACATACAGCATTTTACCACGTGACCGATTACGCCGACTTTTGCGAGATCGGCACGACGCGTGACGATGCGGCAGGAGAAGCCTTTGATAAGATCGGCCGCGTGATCGGCATGCCCTATCCGGGCGGTGCCGCGATGGATCGTCTGGCGCACACGGGCAACCCCGAGGCGTATCACTTGCCCTCGCCTGCTTTGGCGGGAGATACCCTTGATTTTTCGTTCAGCGGCCTGAAAACCGCGGCGCTCAACCTGATCAACGGTGCGCGCCAAAAGGGAGAAGAGCCGAACCATGCCGACCTTGCCGCCTCTTACACGGCGGTCATCGTTTCAGCACTTGTCAAAAAGACCGATATGGCCTTGACGCAGACGGGTGTGAAAACCTTAGTGCTTGCGGGCGGTGTGGCGGCAAACTCGCACATCCGCGCGGCGCTTTCCGACCTGTGTGATAAGCGTGGCGTAACATTCTGCAAGCCCTCGATGGGGCTTTGCTCCGACAACGCGGCCATGGTGGCCGTAGCCGGTTATTTTGAATATCTGCGAGGTCGCTTTGCCGATACCTCGCTCAACGCATCGGCCTGCGACGAGGATTTTTGACGCTCCTGCCGCCGATGCCAAAAGGAGAAAGGCGGTAGATCAATGAATACAGAAAAACAGAGCATGGAGGGCACGCTCCGCGAGAGTGATAGCCGCTCGACCGTCCCTGCGGCGGTCATCAAGCGCTTGCCCCGATATTTCCGCTATTTGCGGGAGCTGATCCGCATGGACAAGACCAGAGTAAGCTCCGCAGAGCTTTCCGAGATGATGAACGTCACAGCATCGCAGATCCGACAGGACCTGAATTGCTTTGGCGGCTTTGGCCAGCAGGGATACGGCTATAACGTGCAGTACTTATACGCAAAAATCTGCGAGATCCTCGGTGTCAATCATGGATTTCGCGCTGCCGTCGTGGGTGCGGGTAACCTCGGAAAAGCCCTGGTTCGCAGCCCGATGTTTGAGCGACGCGGCGTGAGCGTGGTCGCACTTTTCGACATTGATCGAGAGGTCGTGGGAACGACGGTGGGGGATGCGCCCGTTTTGCCGATGGAGCAGCTCGAGGAGATGCTTTGCGAGCTTGCGGTCGATCTTGTCATCCTGACGCTTCCGAAGACGTGTGCCGATGAGGTGGCATCCCGCCTTGTGAACACGGGCCTCCGCGGAGTTTGGAATTTTACGGGCAAGGAGCTCGATCTGCGCCACAGCGGCATCGTGGTCGAGAACGTCCACATCGGAGATTCGCTGATGACGCTTTGCTATGAGGTCGCAAGGGGCGACCTGCTTACTGACGAAAAACGGGAGGACGTATGAGTAAAACGATAAAAAAACTCGTTCTGCTTCGGGAGAATTTCCCGATCGAGGGGCTTTGTGAGATTCTCGACAGAGCCGATGAGAACGAGCTGAAAATATGGATCGCCCTTTTGATGCGCGCCGACGAGAATGGCGAGGTCGAGAGTGCCGACGCGCTTTGCGAGCTGCTCGGCTGGGAGAGCAGCGATGTTGAGAGTGCGCTGACCTTTTGGCGGGGTACTGGCCTTGTGGCCCTGAAAAAGGCCGACGGCAAAAAGAAAACTACGACAACGCAAAAGAGCGCCCACCGCGGCGGCAAGGTCGAGCATAGCGGTGTTGCGCCCTACCAATCGGCTGAGCTTGCCACGCTCCTCGATCAGAAGCAGGCCTTGGCTGACTACGTGACCGAATGTCAGCGCGTGCTTGGCAAAACCGTCAACGTCTATGACACAGGACTTCTTGTAGGCCTTGTCGATCAGCTTGGCTTTTCGGAGGAGGCGGTGTTGGCGATCTTAGCCTATGCCGTGCGCCTGGGAAAGGCTACCGTGCGCTATGCTGAGAAGATTGCGATCCGCTTTTATGACGAGGGGATCACAAGCACGTCGGGCGTCTATGAGCGCATCCGCGTGATGGAAAAATCGGCCGAGGTCATCTCGCAGATCCGCACCCTGTTCGGCATGGGCTCGCGCGACCTGTCCACGACCGAAAAGAAACTGTTCACCGCGTGGACTCAGAAGTTAGGTTACGGCATCGACGAGATCCGTTTGGCTTACGACATCACGATCGACGCCATCCACACCCCCGCCCCCAAGTACATCAATACGATCCTGGAAAAGTGGTATGCAGAAGGCCTGCACCCCGCGCGGGATATTGAGGAATTTGAAAACGAGAAGAAGGCCGACAG
>JAGBTR010000082.1 GCA_017631215.1 Clostridia bacterium
ATAGCGGCAATGGAGTCAGCCTTGTTGTTATAGGCGTTGAGGAAATCGGAGTTGACCATAGGACCGTCGCCCGTGTAAGCGGCTTCCTCAATGTTACCGCCCTGAATGACCTCGATGATATCGATGCCAAACTTCTTAGCGAAGGCATAGTCACGCTCGTCGTGTGCGGGAACAGCCATAATGGCGCCCGTACCGTAGCCCATCATAACGTAGTCGGCAATGTAGATGGGGATCTGCTTGCCGTTGACGGGGTTGACGCCGCAAAGACCCTCGAGACGAACGCCCGTCTTGTCCTTGACCAGCTGGGTACGCTCAAACTCGGTCTTCTTGGCGCACTCATTGCGGTAGGCGATGACGTCGTCCATATTCTTGATGCGATCCGCCATCTTATCAATGAGGGGATGCTCGGGCGCGATGACCATAAAGGTCACGCCGTAGAGCGTGTCGGGACGGGTGGTGTAGATGCGAAGCGTCTCGTCGGTGTCCGCCACGGTGAAGTTGACGAACGCACCCGTCGACTTGCCGATCCAGTTGACCTGCTGCTGCTTGACCTGAGGCAGATAGTCGACCTCATCAAGACCCATCAGCAGCTTGTCGGCATACTCGGTAATACGCAGATACCATACGTCCTTGGACTTCTGCACAACGTCGCTGTTGCAGATGTCGCACTTACCGCCCTGCGAGTCCTCGTTGGACAGAACGACCTTACAGGTCGGGCAGTAGTTGACCAGCGCCGTGTCGCGGAAGGCAAGTCCCTTCTCGAACAGCTTGAGGAATATGTACTGCGTCCAGCGGTAGTACTCCTCCTCGGTGGTGTCGATCACGCGCGTCCAATCGAACGAAAAGCCGACGCGGCGCAGCTGCGAGGTAAACTTCTCAATGTTCTTATCGGTCACCTGACGGGGATGAATGCCCGTCTTGATGGCGTAGTTCTCGGTCGGCAGACCGTAAGCGTCAAAGCCGATGGGAAACAGAACGTTGTAGCCTTGCATACGTCTCTTTCTCGAGATGACCTCAAGACCCGAATACGCCTTGATATGACCAACGTGCATACCCGCGCCCGAGGGATACGGGAACTCGACCAGACCGTAAAACTTGGGCTTGTCCGAGCCGTCCACTGCGTGGAAGATGCCCGCATCGTCCCACTTTTTCTGCCACTTTTGCTCTACCGCAGAAACATCGTATTTCATAGCTTTCTCTCCTCTGTATATGTCAAAATTGATGTTACCAAATTACTGCTCGTCCCAGTCCTCGCTCTCGCGCGCATCGGGGCCGTCGCCGTACAGCTTGTCGAGGTTGTAGAATTCGCGTGCCTCGCGGCTGAACACGTGTACGATCACGCTCAGATAGTCCGCGATCACCCACGCGCCGTTGTCACGTCCCTCGACGTGGTGAGCGTCCACACCGCGCAGATTCAGGCGGTACTCGACCTCACCGATCAGCGACTTGATGTGCGTGCTCGAGTTGGCGGTTGCCAGCACGAAATAGTCGGCGATGACCGTCTTATCCTCTACGTGGATCACCTTAACGTCGTGACCTCTCTTGCAATCGAGAATGTGCGCGATCTCCTCTGCCATTTCCTTGGGTTCAGTGACCGAAAGCGCGGGGAGCGCACGGTATTCCTCCTCCGAGGGCAACAAGCCCTCCATCTTTTTCATTTCTTCCATAGATCTCACTTCCTTTATGTAGATGTATTGTTTTCTTATTTATGTAACGTGCCGTCATCCGACACGCCGCACACTCAGCTCGCCGTCAAGCGCGCCCTGTGCGGTATACTCGTGAAGCTGAACGCTGTCCGCCGATGCGTGATAGATTCGGTCAAATGCACCGCGGCTTGCGTCGTTGAACACACCGTCAGGGTCAAATGCCCCTTGTGCGCCCAGTGTACGCGCCAGCAAGGATGCCGTTGCGTCCCGATTGAGCACGTAGTACCACGCGCCGCTATTGCCCCCCGCTCGGGTCGACGTCCCCGGCAGAGTTGCCATATGCAGCTTGGACAGCGAAACGCCGCGAAGCTGCTTGGCGCAGGCAATGCAATCGTTCAGACTCATATCCGTCTTGATTTTGCCGAACGAACGGCACACCAGACTCACGGTCTGCGCGACCGAAAGATTCTCCTTCGCCTGCTTGGCCAGCGCCGAAAGGAACAGCTTTTGCGCGTCCATCCGACCGACGTCCGCCTGCGCGTAGCCCGAACGGAAGCGAACGAAGCTCTGCGCCGCCGCACCGTCCAGCACCTGCTCACCCGCCTTGATGTGGATGTGCAGATTTTGGTCGGGATCGTCGTAGTCCATATCGGCAGGCACGTTCATACGAACGCCGCCCATTTGATCGACCATATCGCCCAGCACGTCAAGATCGACGCAGACGTAGCGGTCAACCGCCACGCCCAGATGCGTCTCGAGAAAGTCCGAAAGACCTTCCCCACCCAACCGCGCGTACGCGCCGTTGATCTTTTTGTAATCGCGCTCGGTGTAAGCGGCATAGGTGTCGCGCGGGATCTGCAAAAGCTGCAGCGTCCCCTGCTCGGTGTCAAGCGACGCCAGCATCATCACGTCGGTCAGCCCTGCGGCCTTGTCCTTACCAACCACCAGCACGTTGAGCTTGCCGCTCTCGGCGCCCGTGGGCAGCTCGTCTGCCGCGTCCTCCTCGCCCAGCGCCCGAAGCAAAAAATGCTTGAGGTAGGCGGGATGCGACCGCTCATAGCGATGCTCCGCGACCACAGCCGCGCCAAGCAACGGCAAGAGCAGCGCAAAGGCGAGCAGCAAGGGCAGTATCAGCATTCTTACGTTGGGCTTGCGTTTCATCGGTTACACTCCTTTTTATTCGGGTATGTAACCGCGTCGCAATCAGCGTTGCGATCGCTCCAAAAGCAAGCAATCTCTTGCCAGAATCGAATCAAGGCTGATCGGTACGCCATCCTCGAGAAGCCCGCGAATGGTCATATCGAAGGACAAGATCAACACGTCGCGCAAATGGGAAAGACGCGCCGTCTCATCCATCGCGGCGGGATCAGCGCCCCAGAAGATCTCGCGCAAGCGCACGCAATCCGCAAATTTTCTGCTGTCGTCGATATAATCGGCAAGATACACAAGCTTGTCCGCTATGTGCATATCCTGACAGCCCGTCGTGTGCCATCGCACGGCACGAACGACCGTTTCGGTGGCAAATGAGGGAAATTTTTCGGGGATGAGCGCCGCCGCCGTCCGCGCGTGAAGCGTTTTGGGCGCCAGGCGCGCAGTCGACTCTAATATTATATCAAACTTTTCGCATAATTGCAATTGGTTTTCTAAAGTTTCTTCTTTGGTGATATCGTGAAGCAGTGCCGCGGCACGAAGCTCGGGAACAAGGTCGGGACAGTACAGCTCGCCCAGGCGAACCACCATACGCTCGACCGCGCAGGTGTGGACGTATCGCTTTTCCGACATCATCCCCTTCACACACGCGCGAAGCTCGTCAAGCATTGCTTGTGTGATATGACGATCCGTCATCATTGTACCACACCTCCCGCGTTTTTATACAGTCCCGTCTCGCGGATATATTTTTCCACCGCAGACGGAACCATACCCGAGATGTCGCGTCCCTCGGCCACCGCACGTCGCACCATCGTGCTTGAAACAGGCAACGCGTCGCCCGTAATGCGTCGAACGACCTTGCCGTATTTCTGCTGATACTCGGTGATTTTGGAGACGATGCGCGCGTCCAGAATGGGGTCGGGTCCTTCTCTTCTCATATAGACGGGATAGCACAGCTTGAAGATCTCCTCGGGCTCGCGCCATTGTCCCAGCGTCAGAAGCATATCCGTTCCCATCATCAGAAACAGACGGTGCTCGGGCGAGGACAGCGCACGCAGCGTGTCGACCGTGTAGCTCTTGCCCTCGCGGCGGATCTCAAGATCGCTGATGAGCACGCCGTCGATACCGTCGAACGCCAGCTCACACATTTTGAGGCGTTGCCAGACGTTGGCATCGCCTTGCATCTCCTTGTGCGGAGGGACGCCTGCGGGCATAATGTAGAGGATATCCAACCACATCTGCTCCATAAAAGCCTTGGCGGCCGCCACGTGTCCGTTGTGGACGGGCGAAAAGCTGCCGCCGTAAATTCCGATGCGCATCTCTTCCGCCCTCGGAAGCTCGATCTTGCGACGCTTGGGGTCGGTCGCCTGTCGATACAGCACGATCTTGTTACCGATCACGGTCACAAGAATGGCACCGCAAGCCTCGGCCAACTCCTCGCCGAGATCGCGGGGATACTCGCCGCTGTTCTCCAGCACCTTCATTTTGATCAATTCGCGTGCCTCCAGCGCATCGACGACGGTCTTGACCATCGCCTCACCGACGCCGCCCTTGCCGATCTGCATGATCGTGTCAAGATGGGTTGCCTGCGAGCGCAGATACGCGCGTTGTTTGGTAGTAATTTTCATATAAATTTCACTTCTCCTCTGCCAGTCTCTTTGTCAGCGCCTCGGCAAATGCCGCGAGCGCACGGGCACGGTGGCTGACCTTGTTCTTCTCCTCGGCGCTCGTCACGCCAAAGCTCTTGCCGTAGGGCGGATAATAGAAGATGGGATCGTAACCGAAGCCACCCTCGCCGTCACGCGCGGTGAGCAACTCGCCGTCCACGCGACCGTGGCAGACGATGGGCTCGGAGCCGTCGGGAAAGACGCAGGCAATACAGCAGACGAACGCCGCACGACGGTCGGTCTTGCCCTCCATGTTTTTGAGCACGAGGTCAAGGTTGGCCTCGTCGTCGCCGTGCTCACCGGCATAGCGTGCCGAGTAGATACCTGGCGCACCGCCAAGAGCCTCAACG
>JAGBTR010000083.1 GCA_017631215.1 Clostridia bacterium
AACGGCGTGCGCTTCGATCAGGGTGATCCCGCTCTGCGTGCGACCGATATCACCTCGGCGCTTGTGAGCGGTGAGAACTGCATTCGCGTTGTCGTCGCGGGAACGCTTAAAAACGCGGTATCGCTGGACTTTATCCGCCGCGCCGCGCCGCCCGACCGCCCAAGAGATCCGCAGGATCTGGGTATGTGGGGCGAGATCAGCATTGAGCTATACGAATAAACAGAAAGCACCCAAAGCACCGTGGCAATTCGCGGTGCTTTTCTGTGTACGGAAAACGGTACATCACTTCTGTTATACTGGGGGAGTAAACCATCCATTACGACACACCTCATTTTTATTTCAAATTTTTTAGGAGATGTGTTATCATAGGATAACCGCGCCCCCATTTTACCATTTTTTATCAAAGGAGAACAGAATATGACCATTCACCGTCTTCAGATCTCGTCTGCCACCGCGCTGGACCTCGACGTCACGCTCACCGCTCCCGTTTGCTTGCTTTGCGGTCGATATGCCGATCTTGTCCTTGACCTTGCCCGCGAGGTGATTGGTGACAATGGTGCCGTCAACGATCCCGATCGCATCGACGACGGCCATTTCATCCTTCACCTCGACGCAGAGCTTGACGGCAAGGACTATCAGGTATGCTACATTCGAAACGCCGACTTTATGGGTGACAACCGCATCGCCGCCAATTTCAAAAACAACAGCCTGACATATTCCTTGCGCGACACCAAGCAATATCTCAACAAGTGCGCCCAGCGCAACACCGATGCCGACAACGTTTTTGACAAGAGCAAGCCTGCCCACCGCGTCGATCTTTCCGTATGTGATGGATATCTTGCGGCGTTTGAGGATTTTCTCCGCCGACAAGAGCCCACGGACGACCGTCCGCTGTTCGTCTACGACTTTTTTGAGCATTTGGATGGCTCCGCTGATCCCGAGATCTATCTTCAAAGACTCGCCACGCTCGGCAGACAGGTCTTTGTCTGCGTTTGCACCAAGGACCCGATTCAACTGCTGACGCAGGTCGGCGTGCAGACGATCAATCTCTAACCCACCAGTAAGGAGGAATGCATATGACGTTTCAGTATTTTAATCCGCATCCGAAAGGAACCTCGACCGCTGTGGGCGACTGCGTCAAGCGAGCCATTGTTGTCACAACGGGGATGGACTACGCCAAGGTTCAGCGCGCATTGAATTCCTTCAAAAGGGTGACGGGGGCCAAGAATTACAATAGCGATCAAAATCCCAACCGCTACGTCGAGGACGTGTTGGAGGCACGACGCATCAGCGTTCCCAAGGGGATGCGTGCCGCAGAGTTTTGTGCACAGCACCCGCACGGTCGCTATATTCTCGATATGGAAGAACACTGGTCGTCTTGCGTGGAGGGCTGTATCTACGATACGTGGGATACGAGCTGCGAGGTGGTGAACTTTGCGTATGAGATCGACACACAGCCCTATACGTTGCCCGATCTCAAAAACCAGGTCTTCCGCTACTGCTGTACCTCGGAAAAGGTTTCGGCTACCGAAAGTGTCATTCGCATTTATGACGGAAACGGCACGCACGTCGAGCACACCGTGCCGTCTGCGCTGGTCGCAGGCTACGTGTTGTGTCTGGAGCATCGAAATTATCCGCATATGGATCTCAACTGCACACGCAAAAGTCCACGCGTGGACATCTATTCGCGCCAGTCGGTCGAGGCGTTGATTCAGCAAGGCTTTCCCAAAGACACATCGGTCATCAGCTTCTACACGCCGATTGCCAAGCGTAAGAATGCCGAGCCGCGGGTGGATTACAGCGGCGTGTGCGACCGCGTGTTCTACGTCGGCGTCCCCGACATCGATCGAGAGATTCTTGGGGACTACGGCTACACCGAGGAGAGCTATCTTGACGAGGCGAATGCGCTGGCGGACTTCATTTATGATGCGTGGTCGAACGGGCGCGACGTCGTCTGCCAATGCGACTACGGTCAGAGCCGCTCTGCCGCTTGCGCCGCCGCCATCCTCGAGCATTTTGAGGGGCGCGGCATCGACGTCTTCTCGGACTACCGTTATTATCCCAATCAGCTCGTCTACCACAAGGTGATCGATGCGCTACACCGTCGATCGGCAAAATGACGCCGCGCTCTCAACGCCCGCTCTTCGTCCGACCATAAAGAGCTTCATCACCATTCCCGGCACCGAGGTCGACCGCTATTATGAGGACTTCCGTGTTGACCACCTTGTCGCCATCGGCATTGAGGGCAAGAATATCCCCTATCTGCGTGCCGTCTGCATCGACGAGCACGGCTATGAGGCTTGGTCACAGCCCATTGAGCTGTGATAATATAAAGAACAGAGAGGAGACCGAACGGCTCCTCTCCACTTTTTTTGTTTTATTCTTATAACTCAATTTTGACCTCGCCCGCCGCGACGGTCCGCCGTCGCCCTTGGGCTTCTTGTCAGCAAAGGAGTGGACCTTATTCCATTCTACCGTACTTCTCCGCGATCTGTAGAATCTCGTGCTTGGGGCGCATACCGTCGACCGAGTTGGCGGCAAACAGATTGCACGCGGCGGCAGCGCTGGCAAATTCCAGCAGCTGCTGGTCGGTGTAGTTGTTGTAAAGACTGTAAAGACAGCCCGCGCAGAAGGCATCTCCCGCGCCGACGCTACCCTTGATCTGCTCGCGCGGAATGTCAAGAGATGCGACCTCGGTCAGATTCTTGTCGGTGTCCATCGCAAAGCATCTCTCCTTGCAGTGGATAAGCACGCGATCGTGGACGCCCGCGTCGATGGCCATCTCCATTGCGGCGATGAGATTCTCGCGGATGAGCGTGCCGTCCTCGCGGCGGGCAGGCAGATTCCAGATGGCGCAGCACTCGATGTCGTTGATGATGACGTAATTGCAATATTTCAGCACGGGGATGAGCTTTTTGCCGTAGTCCTCGCTTCGCGAGTGGCTGACCATATCGATCGAGGTCTTGATGCCCACCTTTTGCACGTTGTGCAGAAAGCGCGCCATCACGGTGCCGTATTCCTTGTCGTCGGCGTCGAAGCGATCAAGCAGCATAATGTAGCCGATGTGAAGGATGTCGCAGTTGAGCGAGGTGATGTCGATATCGTCAATGCCAAACTCGGCGTTGGCGCCCTTCTGATGGAAAAAGGTGCGGTCGCCCGAGGGGATGCTCATAACGTCGCAAAATCCCGTCGGCGTGTTGTAGGAAAAGGAGACCTTGCTGACGTTGATACCGTTCTGTTGCAGGTGCGACAGAATAAAGCGGCCGTTTTCGTCCGTACCGACCTTGCCGATGACGCTCAAGGGGACGGTCGGGTCGATCTTGGCAAGATCAATGGCCGTGTTGGGCGCACAGCCACCGACGGCATACGACATATCCGAGACGTAGGACAGACGTCCGCACTTGGGATACTCTGCAATGCTCTTGACGATATCAAGCAGCATATTGCCCGCGACCGTAATGCCGCGCTTCTCGCCCAGCATCAGATAGTCGATGGACACGCCGAACAGCTCGGCAAGACGGGGAAAAATGGTGATATCGGGAAAGCCCTGACCGTTCTCCCAGCGGCTGACCGCCTTGTCGGTGACGGCGAGCTGCTTGGCGAGTGCGCTCTGCGTCATACCGTTCTTTTTTCGCAGCTTGGTGATGATGGTGCCTATGCTTTTGGAGTCCATAGAGAACCTCCTTTTGTTTTTGATCTGACATAATCATACCACACTTTTTGTTGATTGTAAACCCCAAAACGCGAGAATTTGACAATTTTCGGTCATCAAAATACACCCACTTTCAAGTGCGCGTAGAGTTTTCGCAAATGAAAAGACAGCCTGCATTGATTGGCAGACTGTCCCTCTATTTGATAAAGCTTTTGAAAAAGGGAGCGCGAGGGAAAAACTTTTTTCAAAAAGTTTTTCCCTCGCATTCTTATCCTAAAATCACTTCAAGAAATCCGAGAAGTCATCGTTGGCGCCGTCGACGGCTACGATGGTGGGATCCTTGGCGACGGTGTTATGCACCAGCGCGTAGGAAGAATTCCACTCGGGATGCTCGGCACACTCCAGCGTGATGGTGAAGCGCTCGGGAAGCTCGGCGGGAACGGTGAAGGTAAATCCACCGAACTTGCCGTTCTTGCGAGCGGCGACCGCCTCGGTCGCGACGTCCGCCAGCTTGGTCTTGGTGTCACCGCTGACCAGATATACCTCGGCACTTGTGGCAGGAGCCTCGTCGGCGTTGTCGTTGAGCACCCACAGCGTGCCGTTCATCTTCTCACCCGTGAGGAAGCGGTTGTGCGGCAGCTCAAGCGAGAGAATGGTGGGACGCAGAGCCTCACCGACCGCCGTCAGCGCGCTCTTGGGCTCGGCAGGCCAGTTGACCAGGCTGTTGCCCGCGGCGCAAGGCCAGGGCTCGTTGAAGTCCCAGTTGACCGCCATCGCACACAGCGGAGCCTGACGGCGCATCTCCTCGAACATCGTCTTGTAGCACATATCCTGCAGATAGATGCTCTTGTCGATCAGATCGTCCACGCTCTCGTGACCGCCGAAGAAGTGAGCCACGTCGGGAATACCCAGCCAGCAAGACTCGTTCCAAGCCTTGAAGGCGTGGTGCTCGCGCCAGATATCGTTGGCCTCGTTGCAATCGGCGTAGTTCTCCTCGTCCATAATGTACTTGAGAATGTAGTCCTTGCGCGAGCCGCCGTTACAGCCGAACTCGGTGTAGGCCGTGCTCTTGCAGGCCTTGAGGTCGCAGATGAACTCGTGACCGTGCGAGAAGTCGCCCGCGCGGCGCTCGGCGTCGGGGAAGACGACCTTGATGTAAGAGCCGTGCGAGACACCGTGCAAGGGAGAGGTCATATTGAAGGGCGTGAAGCGGTCGTGCTCGTAGCAGACCTTGTCGAGCAGACGGAGCGCGTGCGACTGGACGGTCAGACCCGACCAAGAGTTGAACAGCTCGTTACCGCCGCACCAGAAGGCGAGCGAGGGGTGGGTGCGCAGTCTCTTGACGATGCTGGTCGCCTCCTGACGGAGCACGTCCAGATAAGCGTCATCGTCGGGGTACAGGTTGCAGGACAGCATAAACTCCTGCCAGATCATAATACCCAGCTCGTCACACTTGTCATAGAAATATTCGTGATTGATGTACTGACCGCCCCACATACGGAAGATGTTCATATTGTTGTCATAGGCAAGCTGGATCAGCTCATCGTAGCGCTCGGGCGTGGCAAGGCTGGGGAAGATCTCGGTGTTGACCCAGTTGGAGCCCTTGGCGAACACCTTGACACCGTTGATCTCCAGCTGCATCGGGGCGCAGATGGGACCCTTGGGGAAGGCCGACTCAAAGATGCGCGCACCCTCGTTGAGGATGAGCTTGGTGCGGCGGAAGCCGATCTTGCGCTCTGCGACCTCGGCACCGACCACACGCAGCGTGTAGCGCGGCTGTGCGCCGTAGCAGCGAGGATACCACAGCTCGGGCTGATCGAGCGTCAGCGTGAAGTCGACCGTCTCGCCGTCCTTACCGCTCTTGGTCTGGCAAGCGACCACATCACCTGCGGGAGAGACGAGCTCTGCCGTCAGAGCACCGTCGCCGTACAGCTTGACGCAAGCATCCACGGTGACCGACTTGAGATCGTTCGAGAGACGGTAAGAAGCCTCCAGCTCACGCGGCGTGCCTGCGGGGACGATGTCCAGATGTGCCTTCTCCCAGATACCCGAGGGAACGAGACGGGGATGCCAGTCCCAAGCATACGAGGAGGGGGGCTTGCAGCAAGCGGATGCCTGCGAGCGGTTCTGGGGCGCGGCAAAGCGCTTGGGAATGGGATATACGGTCACGCGCAGAGCGGTCTTTTTGCCCGCATAAGCCGTTACGTCGAGAACGACGGGCGTGAAGATGCCCTCGCCCTCACAGACGCACTTGCCGTCCAGCGCGATCTCATAGCGATAGTCGATACCGTCAAAGCAGAGAAGGGCGGTCTCGCCTTCACCTGCGGTGAATTCGAGCACAGTGTCATAGAAGAAGAACTCGTTCTCCATCCAATCGAACTGCTTGAAGTTCAGCCCATAGTAGTAGGGCGCGTAGTTCTTGGCGGCAGCGTAGTCGAGCTGCACCGCACCGGGCACGGTCGCCTTGACGCTCTCGAGCGGCGTGCCGTTCTTTTCGGATGCGTGAGACAGCATCCAATCAAAGGTCATCGTTTTCATATTGTGTCCTTTCTCACGCGGACAACACCTGTGCCACGTGATGCTTTGTTTGAGAATAGTTTACCATAGAACCGCTTACTTGTCAATGATTTTGAGAGAATAAAAGCCGCAGATTTGACGACCTGCGGCTGTGTGTTGATCTATTAACAATACGTTCGCACGATTTCGGCCAGCTGTGTGTTGAAGCAATCGAGCTCGTCGAGATAACCCGTCATAATGACGAATCGCGCACACTGCCGCCGCTCGCGGTCAGACATCTGACTCCATTCGTAGTTGGCGTGGGCGAGCGCAGCTTCGAGCGTGTCAAATACGGTGTCGCTGGTGTAGCCGTTGCGGCGCTCGGTGACCACTGCAAATTTTGGTTGGGTTAGCATAATACTCCTTGTGCGTGTGCAGTCTTATTTTTGGAAAAATCTCGATCGGTTCTTCTCCCAAAAGGAGATCAGCTGCTTTTTGTGGTGACAAAGCTTTTCATCGCAGCTTTTGCAATCAAGACAGGCGTTGGTGCGCTCCGAAAAGCGCTCGGGGTGACGGCGGAGCGTGATCTCCCAGCGAAGAAGGAGCGCGACCGACATCGCGACAAGGCTGTACGCGTAGGCGTTGGGGATGAAGATGAGCGGCGTGAACATCATCGCGAAATCCCAGTTGTAGATGCGGCAGACGGTACAGCAACGGTTCTTCAAAAACCAAGTCTGGAAGGGGCAGAAGAACAGAATGCAGATCATATCGCACACGCCGTAGGTCAGGCTGATCAGAATCAGAATGCCGCGGTCGATGACACCGAGGGCGTACAGAAGCCCGATCGCGCCGTTGAGCGCCAGCCACGCCGCAGCAACGGCAAACGTGCGCTTCCAAGACGGCAAGGTCGCATCGACCTCGCCCGTCGGTCGGTAATTGCGCTTGAACTGCTTACCGCAGCCCATACTCTCCAACCGCGAGGGGAAGAAGCGGAATGCCATCTCGACGGCATAGACGAGACAGATGATGCCGAGCACGAAATGGTTATCCTCATAGCCTCCAAAGGTGTGGGCGGTGTTCTGGACACGGTGGACGATATACATCGCGCCCGCCAGTAACAGCAGTAGCGTGCGATATGCCAGCTTGACATAGTGTAGTGTGCAGGTGGGGGTGAGTTTCTTTTTATGTTTCATTCGATATCCTATCCAATATCATAGCGTTGGTTACATTATACGTGAAGAGCGAGTAAAATTCTATCATATTTTGCAAACAAAAGCCGAGACGGTCATCGTTTCTTTATCAATACGCGATCGACTCGATCAGTTCTATCATCTCATTGATCGACTCTTGCTGCTTGTGCGGATCGGAGCAGGGCAGTTCTTCCCATATCGCGAGGATCTCCGTCAGCTTTTCCACGACGTCCTCGGCAGATGCCAGAAGCGAACGATACGCGGCGGTCTTGGGCATATTTTGGATATGCTGCTCGATCTCCATCTTGATCATCTCCAGCTCGTTCTCCATCTGCTCGATGGCGCTATCGTGATCGGGGGCGGCCAGCATGCGATGGATGTCGTTCAGCTTGGTCATGATGTAGTCGTTCATTACTGTCTCCTATCCGTTTGGGTGATGCGTCGTGCATCGAGACTATTATAGCACAGAAGTGTGAACATTTCAACCAATCGAGCAAAACTTTGCCCAGTGCGATGGTGCGGTATCTTTATTTTGTACGATTGTCGGTTCGGTTTTTACCTTGACAACGGATGTCGGCTGTGGTAGAATGAAAAAAACACCACACGCAGACCAGGGATGGAGGAATACAGATGTACCAGCATATCATCAAAGAGGGCGATGCCGCCCGCCTTCAATATCGTGACGGGCTCAAGAGCTATATCAAGCGGCTGAACGCCGAGGCGTATGACGAGCGGGAGCGGTCGATGCCGCTATTCAATTTTGCCGAGCGGATCGAGGAGCATCGGGCAAGGTACGTCTCTATGCTTGGACTTGATCGCATTTCCGATGTGGGCGTCCCCGCCCCAACGCTCACCCGTGTCGGTGAGGACGAGGATGCCGTCATCTACCGCGTAATTGTGTATATCACGCCTGAGATCCCCCAGTACGGTCTTTTGTTCGTGCCGCACGGTGCGACCCGTCTGCCCTTGATCGTTGCCCAGCACGGCGGTAGCGGTACGCCCGAGCTGTGCTCGGATATGAACGGACAGAACAACTATGCCCATATGACACGGCGCGTCCTGCGGCGCGGTGCGGTCGTTTATGCGCCCCAGCTCCTTTTGTGGAATTATAAGGATGTGGTCCCGACCGCTCCCATCCACGATATCCCGCACAACAGAATCGAGCTGGATAAGGAGCTCA
>JAGBTR010000084.1 GCA_017631215.1 Clostridia bacterium
AAACACCTGCGCCTAAACCGCGCGCCGCTTTTGCAGTCTCCACTCGGGGCTTCGCCCCTCCTTCCGACTGCAAAAGCAGTTAACTAAACTCGTTACTTTTATTTTTACTTTTTTAGTCTCACATCATTGACAAAATTACACGCAAGCAAAAAAGGAGCACCCGACCGCACGCGGCGGCAGGGTGCTTTCCGTTTTTCTCCCGCGGGGGAGGGGCTTGTCTTACTCGTTCGATGCGTTCTCGATGGCATCGACCTTGATGCGGTTGCGGCGGCAGTAGCTCCAGACCTCGGAGCCCTCGTCGCAGTAGACGACCAGCGTCTCGCGGCATCCGTCGAACAGACCCCAACCGAGCTCGGCGACCGAGGAGGGGATGATGATCTTCTCCAGATTGGAGCAACCGCGGAAGGCGCAATCGTCGATCTTCTCAACGCTGTCCGGAATCTCCAGCTCGTCCAGCAGCACGCAGTTGCTGAAGGCGCCCTCGCCGATCTCCTCGACGCTGTCGGGGATGGAGATACGGTTGAGCTTCTTGCACTCGCTGAACGTCCAGTCGCTGATGACGGTGACGCTGTCCGGGATATCGTACTGAACCTCGCGGCTGTTGGCGGGGTAAGCGATGATGGTCGACTTGTTCTTGTTGAACAGCACGTGATCCTTACCGTCTCTCTTGTTGGGCTCGGACTTGTAGTGCTTGTTCTTGGGCTCGACGTAGATGGAGCGCAGGGCCTCACAGCCGCGGAACAGGTCGGTCGACAGATAGCTGACCGAGGCGGGGATCTTGACGGTGGTCAGCGAGGTGCAGTTCTTGAAGGCGGCCTTGCCGATCTTGCGCAGACCCTCGGGGATCTCGACGCTGGCCAGGCTCGAGCAGCCGCTGAAGACGAGGTCGTCGATCTTGATGACCGATTCGGGCAGCTCGATGGTCTCCAGCGAGACGCAGTCGGCAAAGGCGGTCTCGCCGATGACGGTCAGGTTGGAGGGCAGCTTGATGGTCTTAAGGCTCTTACAGCCGTTGAAGACGCTGCCGTAGATCTCGGAGAGATCGTCGGGGAGCGAGATGTCGGTCAGCTTGGGGCAGTTCTCGAAGGCGCGCTCGCCGATCTTGATCAGACCGTTGCGAATGGTCAGCGACTTCATACCGACGCAATCGCGGAAGGCGCTGTTGCCGATGTAGGTGACCAGCTCGGGGATATCCATTGCCTGCAGGTTGCCGCACGAGCGGAAGGCCTCGGACTCAATGGTGGTCAGCGACGCGGGCAGCTTGACCGTCTTGAGGGCGTTGCGGCTGCGGAAGGCGTTCTCCGAGATGATGCGGACGCCGTCGTCGACGACGATATCGCTGCCGTTATCCTCACACTTGACCAGACGCTCGCCCTCGAAGGTGAGGCGATCCATCGTTTCGGGGGGCAGATCACGGATGAGCGCCTTGATGAGCTTGGGCATATCGTTGATCGAGCCGTGGTGGGTGTTGGCCAGCAGGATCTGGAATGCGGGCGGGACCTCGGAGTCGTCCACGTAGATGGGGTAGATGCGCTTGTTGTTCTCGCGGGCGACGATGATCTCCATACCGCAGAAGGGCGAGGACATCGAGGCGGCCGACACGAAGAGCACGACGGCCTCACATTTCTCGATCTTGTGGCGCAGCTCGTCGCGGAAGTCGTTGCCCGTCTCGCACGACTCGTCGTACCAGATGCGGTACTTTTTGTCGTGCAGCATATCCAGAATGGAATATACACGCTCGGTGTCGCGGTGGGAGTAGCTGACGAAAAGGAAGGGCTCGTTGCCGACGTAGGCCTCGAATTTGGTCTTAATCACGGGATACTCGGCAGTGGCACCCATCTCGGGGGCCTTGGTCGTCTTGGTGGTCTTTTCAGTTGCCATAACAGTGGTCCTTTCTCTGCGATTTTATTTTCTTTTTTTCTATTCTACACGAAGAGATCCGCCGATCTCGTATGGGGGTCAATCGTCGTCCTTGATCTGCTCCTCGTAGGGGAGAGCAAGGAAGGGGACGAGGCAGTGGTGGGTCTTGGCGAGCTTGTCGCGACCGCGTCCGACCTCGGGGAGCACAAAGCCGTCCGAGCGGACGAAGGCGTTCCAGCGCTGGTGCTCAAGATGACGGATAACGGCTGCCTCCTCGGGCGTGCGGTCATTCTTGCTCCGATCGGCACCGCTGACACCGCACAGGATCTTGTACTTGCGGTGAATGACCGAGGCGGTGGAGGAGCGGTAGTTGTAGTCGTAGGCGTAGAAATCGCGGGTGGCCTCCTCGATCTGACGCGCCTTGTCCTCCTCGGTGTCGCTTTCCTTGAAGTACAGACGGGTATAGGACAGATGGCGCTCAAGCGCCTCGGCCTCCAGCTGAGGCGAGAGGATGCAGGAGACGGAATAGTTGGAGCTGAGATCGCCGATCAGGTGCAGATCGTAGCTGACGTGGGCGAAGTTGGTGATGCGGTCGCCCAGCACCTCCTGCTTGCGCGAGTCGTAGACGATGACCTGAATGAAGGGCTCAAGACCGCGGCGGCGCAGGATCATACGGATCTTGGTGGCTGTACGGATGTTGAGATCGTCGTTGCCCAGCGCGACCAGCACGTAGGTGACGCGGTCGAGCTTGTACAGCTCCTTTTCGAAATCGAACGAGCCGACGTCGATGCCGCCGTGGATGGTGATGCTGTAATGCGCCTCGCCGACGGTGGTCTGGTCGCCGTTGTACGGCTTCTTTCTCGGATCGGCATTCGGATCCATCTTGTCGGGATACACCCCGTCGGTCGCCTCACCCTCCTGCATCAGCTCGGGACAGCTTGCGCGGAAGCGGGTGTCGGCATCGGGGGCAAGATCGTAGGCGTGGATGTCCAGACGGTAATGGGGCATCTGGCAGAACCAGCAAAGGCTCTTGACCATTTCGGAGCCGTGCAGACCCATACCGACGACGACGGCCGAGATGTGCTTGCCGTCCTCCATCTGACCCGTGACCGCGTTGCAGACGGGCACCGAGGGCAGCTCGGATTGGTCGTAGAGTGAGCCGCTGCTCTGCTCGCCCTCCTTGAGCGAGCGACCGCGGAAGAGCACGTCGCCGTGGTCGTACAGCTCGCGGAAAACGAGCGACTGCACGTCGTTGATGCGGCGCACGCGCATATAGGCGGGCTTGAGCGTGCTGAGCTGAAGCTCACTGCTCTCGTTGGTCGAGAACAGATAGATGCGCGTGGCGTTGATGTCGGTGGTATGCTTTCGCTTGCCCGTCAAAAATCTCAGCACGGCCAGACAGCCGCAGGCAAAGCCCTTTTGGGGACCGCGGGGGCAATCATAGCCGCCCAGCTTGCCCTTTTCCTTGGTGGGGGGCGAGGCGAGCAGCAGCGCCTGATTGATGTTCTCCGCCTCGTCCTCGCCGATGAGGAAGAAGTAGATGCGAGGCTTCGTGCTCAGGCGGTGGAGGTTGACGACGGTAACGTCATCCTTGAAGAGGATGGCACCGAGCAGCTTTGCCTGCTCGATCTGCTCGTGGGATTCCTCGTCGTTTTTCTCGTAAACGTCGGTAAAGACGAGCGTGGCCTTGGGGTCAAGACGCTTCAGATCGCGGGCAAGCGCGAGCGCCTTGTCGTTGATCTCGGAAAAAATATAGGCATCGCGGCGCCAGGCGAAGCGGTAACGCCAGCGCGACGACATATTGGCAAAGAAGGACAGCGCGACGCTGAAGGTCATCACGGGCGCCAGCACGAACAGGATCAACGACAGGATAGAGTAGGTGACGCGGAACAGGTGGGGGAGTCCGAGCGTTCCCGACAAAATGTCGGCAAAGTCACCGTCCACGACGAACAACCGAATGGTGCTGTGGATGGACAGCAGCAGCGTCTGGAATCCGCGCGAGAGCACGCTTTCGACGTGGGTGAAGCGGTCGTAGGTGATGGGGAACACGATGAACAGCCCCGCAAGGGCAATTCCCACGGCCAGCACGGTGCTCGCCTGAAGAAGCATTTTCTTCTTTTGTCTGTCAGGGTGGCGCAGAATATGAATGCTGGTCAGCAGCCCCGCGGCGAGCAGTGTGGCGGAAATGCCGAAGCATATATACCAAAACAACATAAAATACGCCTCCGTTTCTTGGCTTTTCGTAGTCTGCTATCACCTTCCATTTTATCACGCGTTGCGTGCTTTGTCAAGGAAGGTTGGAGATTTTTTGACAAAGAAGTGAACATTTTCGATAAATAACGAACACGGCGTGTGGTTATTGTGTACAAATTTGCGAAAAATGATGAAAAAACATTGACGAAATGACGAATGGGTATTATAATATAATGGTATGAATGTCCGTGTCGATATGCGCCGCCCCCCCTGGGAAATCGTCGGACGGATATGGTAAGATATAGAAGCAAATCTCTACTTGGAAAGGATCGATGCAATGAAACGATGTAAGAAGCACATTGCGATGCTGTTGGCACTGTTTTGCCTGCTCTCGCACGTGTTGATCGTGCCGCTGGCGGCGGCAGAAGCCAACACGGGAGACGGCGGCGGTGATCAGCCCAAAAAGGTCGTCTCGGTGCTGTATGACAACTCGGCATCTATGGGACCGATGAACAAGGAGGAATACCGCAAGGAATACGCGCGGTACGCGATCCAGATGCTGGTCGCCCTGCTCGGCCCCGAGGATAAGCTGTTCATCAACCCGATGAACAACCCCGACACGATTCTCGGCGATCCCATTGTCGACGAGACGGCTCGCGACTACCGCAAGGAGGTCATTCTGACGGGCGACCGCGACGCCGCGATCAAGGATTTGCTCGACAATTCCGTGATGGCGACCACCCCCAAGGGTGAGACGCCCGCAGGACCGCTGAAATACGCGGTCAAGGAATTGACCGACGCGGGTATGAAGCGCGCCGAGGAGACCGAGGGTATGGAGGTCAGCGACACGCAGTATTGGCTGGTCGTGCTGACCGACGGCCCGTTTGACGGCATCTACGCAACCGACGCCATCAAGCCCTATCTTGCCGACTATTCCTCGCTGCACGCCATCTACCTTGCCTTCGGTCGGGAGTTCGACAAGAAGCCTGACGACACCTCAAACAAGGCCGAGAAGGTAAGGGCGGAAAAGAAGGCGCTGGAGGAGCTCGACAAGGCAGATCCCTCCTTCAACTACTACATCGCGCCCACCAGCACGGAGCTGCTGGACCGTATGGAGGACGTCGCCAACCTGATGACGGGTCGCTACACGCTTCCCTCCGAGAACTATCAGCGGATGAGCGCGGCAGGCGGCACCAAGGTGACGATCGATCTGAATGACATCGATTACACCGTCAGCAACGTTTCCGTCATCGGTCAGAACTGCGGCGCCAAGCTGAAGTCGGCCACGCTGGACGGCAAGCCGCTGACGACCACGCAGGAATGCGTCATCCTACCCGACGAGCCCTTGCAGCTCGCGAACGGATTTTCGGCCGTTATCCAGACGGACGGTTACCTGACCGACGGTGTGCTGGAGATGACCTTCACGGGTCAGGTCGACGAGCTGACCGTGCTGGTCGAGCCCGCCCTGCGGCTGGAGGCCTACTCCGAATATCAAAACGAGGCGGGTGAGTGGATCGAGGCCAGCGCGGCCACGGTCTGCAAGGAGTGCCGACCGGGCGAGAAGCTTCGTGTGGGCTACCGCGTCTACGACCGCGCGAGCGGTGACGAGGTGAGCGCCGACGAGCTGAGCGCGCTGTTCGGTGAGCCCGTGACCAAGGTCAAATACGCCAAGGGCGACTACGCGATCGGCGAGGCATTCTCGCTCGTCGCAGGACGCGAGGAGATCGGCGTCCAGCTCAGTCTGCTGGGCGGCTCGTACAATCTGTACGACTCGCTGATGTGCGTCATTCTCGAGAACGCGGAGGACTACCGCGTCGAGGCTGACGGCCCGACGGCCATCAAGAGCGACAAGCCCACGGCCAACGTGACCTTCACCGTCTACGATAAGGCGGTGAACGGCAAGGACCCGCTGACGGCCGAGCAAATGGAGGATTATACGTGGTCGGTCAAGGCCTACCACAAGGAATCGGGCACCGAGGCGAAGGCCAAGGGCGAGAAGCAGAGTGACGGCACGGTGCTCGCCACCTTCGAGCCCGTGGATAACCTCTACGGCGAATACGCTGTGGTGATGGAGGTCGTGTCCGAATACAATATCCCCGCCGAGGGTGAGCACGTGCTCGCCTACAGCCCCGCCGAGATTTTGGTGACGGCGACAACGGCGAACGGGAATAAGGAGCTGGCACTCTCACAGCACCAGCTCAAGCTGCAGGACGACCCCGAGCGGTACGGTCGGCCCGACTACCAAAAGCAGGAGATCGTGTTCGAGGTGGTCACCAAGACCGACAAGCCCCAGCCCGTCGCGCTGGACGGCCCGCTGGTCGACTATGAGCTTTCGGTCGGCGGCGTCAAAATGCCCGACGACGTCTTCGAGGCGGCACTGGAATCGGGTATGATCCGCGTGGAGGACAACAAGCTGTATTACATCCCCGCCGAAAGCAACGTCGGCACGACCGCGATTACGCCGGTGGATAAACCCAAGGAGGTCACGCTGACCGTCAAGGGCAAGGCCTTCCCCGAGCTGAAGGGCGAGGATACGGTCGCACTTAAGATCGTGGACACCAGCTACGAGGTCATTCCCTACAAGGGCGGCGGCTCCGAGATCGACCGCTTCCGTCTGGTCGAATCCAACGCGGTGCTTCAGTTCCGCGTGCTGTGCGACGGCACGTCCATTCTTGAGAGCGATCTCAAGGAGGCCCACGCGGCAGGCGCGTTCGTCATCAAGGACAAGGGCACGCTGAGCAAGTACTTCTGGCTACCCGCCGGCAGAGAGGACGAGGTCGTTCAGCTCGACAACGGCGAGTGGGGTCTGGAGATCCGCATCACACGCGACATCTTCCGCCCGCTGCACACCTTCCTTGCGATGTTCATTCGCGACGGCGAGCGTGCGGTCGAGGTCACCTACCTGACCAGCAACACCGCCGCGGCCAACGTCATCTTCACCCGTAGCCCGCTGTGGTGCTACGTTTGGAGAATTCTTGTGCTGCTGCTGATCGCTTACATCTGTCTGTTCATCTGGACCATCTTCTCCAAGAAGGTGTGTAAGAACCTGCCCTCGGGCACCTTTGTCAGCGTCGTGCTGATGGAGGACGGCGTGAATGCCGGTGTCAGAACCCGCGCGGTCAACACCACCTTCTCGCAAAGGTGGGGCTGGCACTTCCGCCGACTGATCCCTCCCTTCATCCCCGGAGGCAAGGGCTTCTTTGAGGACCAGGATTCGGTCGCCTCGGCAGGCAACCTGCTCCGCCTTGGCTACAAGAAGGGCGACAAGACGCGCGAGCCGCGTATCACGGTAGGCAAGCCGCTCAAGCAGATGAAGCGCGAGATCCGTACGGATGAGCACGGACGCAAGTTCAGCGAGTTTATCCGCCGTTTGGGTAAACCCGAGGCGGGCAACGTCGTTCGTCCCACCATCCCGTCCGAATATATGAGAAGACAGTTTACGGCGGCAGGTGACCGATTCTACGGTCCCAAGGATGAGCCGAGACTCAGCTCGACCGTGTTCGGACAGCTGGATGAGGAAGGAGAGCTGATCAAGGCTGAATTCTTCATCAAGCGAAGATAATCTCCCCAGAAATCAAAAAAATGCGAAATAAATAACATCTTGTTTAAAGGAGAAAACAACATGAAAAACATTCTTTTGATCGGTGTCGGCGGTACCGGTAGTAAGGCAGTCGATATCTTCTACCAGAAGTACAACGAGCTGGGCAACCAGACCGGCAACAAGATCTCCGCGCTCGTCTTCGATACGGACGCGGGCGACGTCAAGAACATCACGGCCGCAACGCCCGTCGTGATGGCAGATACGGCCAGCGTCGGTACGATCTGTGAGCGTCTTGGCAAGCACACCCTGCGCGAGTGGTTCCCTTGCGACGACAACGCTGTTCGCTCGCAGGAAATGGTTCGCGGTGCTTCTCAGTGGCGTAAAAAGTCCTACCTCGCATTCCTCAACCTGATGAACAAGCCCAACGCGCGCAACACCTTCATCGGTAAGCTTGAGGGTATGGTCGCCGATCCCGGCGCATCCTGCGAGATCTACGTCATCGCCTCCATCGCCGGCGGTACGGGCTCGGGCTCGTTCATTCCGATCGCACTGTATGCCAAGCGCTACCTGCGCAAGCATCTGGGCAAGGATCCCATCGTCAACGCGATGATCGCACTTCCCGACATCTACGCAGACGCGCAGACGCCCGAGAACCGCATCAAGGTCTACTCCAACGCTTACGCCATCCTGCGTGAGCTGAACGCCATCAACCTCGTTTCGAGAAACTACAACGAGGGTCGTACCACCCGCAAGAAGGCGCCCATCCGCTTCCGCATCGGTGATCCCGACGATCCTAACGTGGGCGTGCTGTTCGATGCCTCCGACCGTCAGTTCTGGTCGCCCGAGGCCGCTCCCTTCTCGCAGGTCTTCCTGCTGGATCGCATCCCCGGTCTGAATTCGGTCACCGCGCACGATATCGTGCTTGCCAACTCGCTGTACACCATTCTGTGTACCGAGATCGGCTCGGCCTTTGACAGTGAGTTCTCCAACCACGAGCTGCTCCGCTCGCAGAACAACGGTAGCAACGCCATCTACGCCGGTATCTCGACCTCGCAGATCCGCTTCCCCAGCGATTCCGTTTTGGATTATCTGGCCTACAAGAAGACGCAGGAGGCAACCGAGAACGAGTGGCTGGTTCTGCACAAGGACGTCTCCGCAAAGATCAAGGAGAAGGAGCTGCAGGCTAAGGAGAGCGGTCGCCGCTACACGCCCAAGGACGACGAGTACGCCAAGATGGTGCTTGAGTCGCTGGAGCAGCTTGAGATCAACGGCGGCAACGATACCGTTGTCGATCTGGTCGACCGCGGCACGGCAACCTACGATCCCAAGACGGGTGAGAAGAAGCCCGCGACGGGTCACAAGACCTATTTCGATAGCATTCTGACCTTCATTAACGGTAAGATCCCCGGCTCTAACCCTCAGGGTGCCAAGATCGATGCCATCTTCCCCGACGGCGGCGAGAAGCCGACCAAGGATACGGTCGTTTCTTGCGCAGGTGAGGTCTACAACCTGCTTCGCTCTTACACCAGAGCCTGCCTTGAGGAGATCAAGAGCGTGACCACGGGTACCGCCGATGCGATCCTGACGCTCGATAAGAAGAAGGAGAACCGCAGCCATTCTTATTCGCTGGTCGATACGCTGCTCAAGAAGAACGGCAAGTATCTGCACCCCGTCGCCGCTATGGTTCAGCTCTGCCGCTTCCGCGTTGAGCTCGAGAAGGAGCTGGCAGGTAAGGAGGACGAGAAGCCCGAGCTTCGCGCACGTCCCATCACCATGGTTCCTCAGTGGGCTATGGAGGTCGTCGAGGGTGATGACGAGCAGTCCGGCAGCATCCGCACCGACAAGAGCGCATACTCCAAGATGGAGGACCGCTTCGCAACGCTGTATAGCGACGCCGAGGAGTACACCAACTCCAAGAAGACCGATCCTCGCGAGGACCTCAAGCAGCTCCGCGCTGACGCCTACGCAATGATCGCCAACGTTCACGACATCTGCCAGAAGCAGCTGCGCAATCGCGTCCTGACCCGCGTGGCCAACGACGTCGATCTGCTGATCACCAAGTACAGCGCCTTCTTCACCCGCTTTGAGAAGGAGAAGGAGGATCTGGTCGAGGCAACCAAGATGGCACGCAGAAAGGATGCCGAGCCCGTCGATAGCGTGATCAACGTCTACTCGAGCGAGGTCGACAAGGATGCCATTATGAAGGAGGTCTTCGGTGCCGCAGGTCCTGAGACCGAGAGCGAGATGCTCGAGACCGACAACGTCGTCGGTGAGGGTGTCTGGGCAGCCGTCTTCAACGCCGCCGCCTCCGAGCGCGCCGCAGACGATTCCTGGAACGAGAAGGATTCCAGCACCTACCGCAGCCTGTTCGACAATATGGTCGAGGCATACCGTAAGTTTATCAAGAAGACCGAGACCTACGGTCAGATCGCGTCCTACAACGCCGTTGAGGCTATCGTTGCCTCCAAGGGCGGTAACGCCGCCGCCAAGGCCGTCGAGGACGAGTTCCGTACGCAGTTCTCCAAGGCTCAGGAGCTGGCCGTTCCCTCGCTGCGCGTCGACTACGGCGAGAGAGACGCTGACCTCGTTCCTCCCTCCAACATTATGGTCTTTATGATCTCGCACGAGACGGGTAAGTACATCAAGAAGCACGCCGAGGAGTTCGGTCTGCGTCTGCCTGCCGATCAGACCAAGGAGGACGACGTCATCAAGTCCTGCTCCGAGGAGTTCATCCGCAGATATTCGGGTAACAACGGTGCCCGCGTTTCCATCGTCTCGAGCATGCCCGATCAGGTTCTGTACTGCACGGGTGAGATCATGGACATCACGCCTCTTCGTATCGACAAGTTCGACGAGCTGGGCAAGGATAACGTCTACTTCAGATATTACTGCCAGGCACTTGAGAACCTCAAGCTGTACGGCACCGATATGTGGAACCCCCACCTGGGCAACAACCTGCACAAGAGAGGCTACCTGCCCTATATGAACGAGCAGAAGGAGCACGCCTGCGACGTTCAGATGGTCAAGGCTCTGCTGTACGCCTTTGGCTTCGGTGATAAGAAGATCATCACCTACACCGACGGTGTCGGCGAGTCCAAGGATAAGTACTACTTCACCTGCAACGGCAGAAAGATCACCGATCCCAACGGTAACTGGATCAACGTCAAGAACGTGGCACAGCTTCTTTCCTGGCTGCGTAACGAGGACGAGAAGATCGAGGACTGGAGCGCGAGATTCGACGAGGAGATCGCACGCCAGAAGAGCACGCTTCCCGCACTCGCCAGCGACAACGCCAGCGAGATCAGCGCACTTGAGGGTGCTCTGACCAAGACGCCCTTTATGAAGATGCTGACCGAGGCGCTGTTTGCTAACCCCGCCGAGAAGGGCAAGAAGACCAACAAGAAGATCTCGATCTCGGACAGCAAGGTCACCGTTGCCGAGCGCGTCGGCCCGACCATTCTGGAGTTCGCTTATATGGTCAAGACCAGCGAGGAGATCGGTCGTGACTGCGACGATGCCGAGCGCATCCTGCACGTGGCTTACGACGTCTTCCTGGATATGATCTCGTACAGAACCAACCCCGAGAACAATCCCGAGCGCTTCATCCAGGTCTACAGACAGCAGCTGGGCAAGGTCTACGAGGCACTCGCAAGCGCACGTGTCGTCGTTGCCGCCGAGCAGGATTGCCGTCCTCACTTCAACCAGATGACCTCGTGGCTCAACTACGCGAACACCTTCAACTCCATCCCCGAGGATACCTCGATGGACGAGAAGGGTCACGTCCGCATCGATGCCAACTTTGACATTCGTTCCTCGAACAGCAGCGTTGGCAAGATCCTGAGCTACATTGAGTCGAACGGCAAGACCACGGCTCTCCCCGTTGAGGAGGCTGAGGAGCCCACGGCCGATCCCGTTGAGATCGCACTCGACGAGCTGGAGGCCGAGGCAGAAGCACAGACGCCCGCAGAGATCAACGAGTAATTCCATCCCCCGCTGACGCATCGGCGTCGGCACCGATTGCCGCCGGGCCATCCCGGCTCGGCGGCAATGAAAAATAAGCAAGGAGAAGCACTATGGGAAAAGAGATTCTTATCATCGGCATCGGCGGCTGCGGATGCTCGGTTGCGGATAAGCTGGCGCGTCGTTTGCGCGCGTCGGGACGTGGAGACAAGGTCAGCGCGCTCGCCGTTGATACGGACGAGGCGGCTCTGTCCTCCCTTTGTCACGTCACCGCGTTTCCTATGGTCGACGCTTGCTCGCTGGGCTCGGTCGTGGAGCGGTTGGGTCAGGATCGACTCGCCCCCTATTTCCCCTGCGATTGGGATAACGACCACACCGGCTTTCTCAAAACGCTGGAAATGAACCGCGGCGCGGGGCAGTGGAGAAGCAAGGCTCTGCTCGCGCTGGTCAATTTCCTCTCGCTCCCCAACGCGCGTGAGCGTCTGCACGACGAGCTGCGCCCCTTTGTCGAGACCGAGGACGATTTCACCGTCTACGTCATCGCCTCGCTGGCGGGCGGCACGGGCTCGGGTCTCCTTCTTCCCCTGACGCTCTACCTTCGCAAGCATCTGGGCGGTCGCGGTCGCGCGGTCGCAATGCTGGCTTGTCCCGATATCTTCGATGGCCTGGTCTCGGCTGAGCAACGCGTCAAAATGGCGGCCAATGCTTACGCCGCAATGCGCGAGCTCAACGCGGTCGATCAGACGGCACGCGATACGCGCCCTGCCGCTCAAAGAGCCAGCCACCCCTATGCCCGTATCCGTCTGGACGACGGTATGGAGCTGGGTCGTCTCTTCGACACGCTGTCCAAGGATGACCCCGTCATTCCCGCCGCACCGTTTGACCGTGTCTTCCTGCAGGATAAGCTGCCGGGCGTCACGACGGTCGGCACCCACGAGGACGTGATGGCCTCGCTGCTTTATCCCATCTGCTGTGATATTCACGGCGACACCCACGCGGTCGATCTGACCGCACCGGCCCCCGCCCACGTGTTTGGCGCGCTCTCGACGCTCGAGATCCGCTACCCCCGCGAGGCGATCGTTCGTTACATTCAAGCCAAGAATATATTCGATACCGCACAAAACGAATGGCTCCCGTTGCTCAAGCGCACCGAGGACGCCGTCCGTCAGCGTGCCGAGCTGGAGCGCGCCTACGGCAGATATCTGCCCGACGGCACCGCCACCTTTGCCGCTCAGCTGTGCGAGATCGTGGATACTTATATAAATGAAGAAAAAACCGCCGTCGAGGAGGGCGAGGCGCCTTTGCCCCGCACGCTGGCGGCACTGGGCGAGGAGATCGACGGTGCGAGCATCGTGCCGCCCGAGCGATTGATGTCGCTTTATTTCCCCGGTGAAGCCGAGGCACTGCTGCGCGATCTGGTCGAGCAGTGTGCCAAGTCGGCCCCCGAAAAATCCAAGAATCCCTTTGAAAATATGACGCAAAAGCGCGAGAGCATCCGTCAGCTCAGACAGATCGCGTCCGACGCTTGGGAGCTGCTCAACCGCTACTATCTCGAGGCGATCGGCATCCTGCGCGAGCGTCGCGGCGAGTTCATCGAGGCGGTGACGGCCGAGGGCGGTTATCTTGACCGCGTCTTCTGCGCCTACGATCACCCCGCGCTGGGTCTTTACGCGCTGTGCGCGCTGCGTCTTGCTCTTGCGGCACGCGTGACCGAGCGTATGCGCCTTTCGGATAAGATGCTGGCACGCGAGGATTTTGACACGCTGCCCGAGGATATGTACACGCTGACGCGTATGAGCGCGGGGCGCTGTCCGTACGGAAGATGCGGAGAGACGCGCTTCTTTGAGCTGGCGATCGAAAGCGGCAAGGCATCCATCGGTGCTACCGCACTCGACCGCGAGCTGCTGTGCGAGGATATCACCGCGCTGTGCGAGGGCGTGGAGGAGTTTGTTACGGGTCAGCTCAGATACGTGCTGCTCGATGCGCTGGATACCAAGATCGAGCGTCTGCGCGAGGCAATGCGCTCGCTTGCCCGTCAAATGGATGACTACGAGCTGGACGTTCGTCTGGCGCTGGGCGCTTCGTGCGGCGAGAGCAATCTGGCGGTCAACGTCGGAGCCGCTCCCGAGCAAAAGCAGGCGATGCAGGCGGCGTATTGGATCGACCGCTACCGCGCCGAGGACGAGGAGCGACTGCTCAGCGGCCGCCTGACCGAGGCACTTGCCGACATCAGCCGCGCCGAGGACGGTGCTATGTCCCGTCGCATCGCGGACGCACTGGCCACCATTATGACCGACTACGAGGCACGGGTGAGCGAGTATATGGTCGCCCGCGAGAGTGACCCGACGGCGCTGGAGCGTATGCTCTCTCTGGGTGCGCCCAACGGCGAGACCGACGGTGTCATCACGCGCGAGGGTGAGGCGATGGCGCGCCGCGCACTTCGTCTGGCACCCGCACCGTTGCACATCCGTCCGCAGGAGCCGACCGAGACGCAGGAGGGCATTCGTGTCGTCAGCTTGCTGGTCGTGTCCGAGCGCACCGCCGCCTACGTGATGCGCCACGCCGCACGCTGGGATCTGCCCGCGTCGACGGCCGCCGAAGCGGCACAGAATCTTTTGTTCCTGCTGGGTGAATACGACGTTGGCGTGCGTATCTGCCCCGAGCTGGAGGACGACCGTATGATCGTCTGCCGTGCGATCCAGGATCTGCCGTTGCACGAGGTCTCGCCCTTTGACGAGCTGCACCGCGACGGCGTCTGCTACCGCTCCTATCGCAAGGCGCTCTCGATGGTCACACAGCAAATGACGCAGATGTGGAATCCCCACCTCTGCCGCGGTATGGAGCGCCACGGCGCACTGGCCTATATCAGCCCCGAAATGCAGAAAAAGCGCGAGGATATGGTCGCAAAGGCTCTGCTCCGCGCACTGATGACGGGTGAGCTGTTCCTCGCACCGCTCGAGGATAGCGGCAAGACCGCTTACTTCTGCGCCGAGGATGGCGTGATCCTTCCCGTTCTTGTGGACGAGGAGGCTGTGCTTACGGGCGATCTTGCCCGACTTTGCGTCTGGCTTCGCGGTCGCGAGGCGCGGATGGAGTGCTGGAGTGCGGCGTTCGATACCGCGCTTGAGGATGCCTGCTCGTCGCTTCCCGCGCTGGGCGTCGGCGTCAAGGGACGCGCTGAGCTGATGCGTGCGATCCGACAGTCGCCGCTGGTCAAGGCCTTGCGCGACAACCTCTATGCACAAACGACCCCGCCCGCCGATGCGCCCGTGATGGGACTTGTCGCGCTGGCTTATGCCCTTCGTCTGGCAGAGGGGGAGGACGACAGCGGAGACGCCCTGCGTCTTCTGAACGTCGGCTACGGCGCGCTGTGCACGCTGTGTGCTTATCGCACCGAATGCACGGGCACGCCGCAGGACGTCGAGAGCTACGTGGCCGTTTACGGTCAGCAGCTCACCGA
>JAGBTR010000085.1 GCA_017631215.1 Clostridia bacterium
CGGTTCCCAATCCAAGCTGGAGATCTCCTCCAAGCCTCCCACAGTCATCATGATGGTGGGTCTGCAGGGTGCAGGTAAGACCACCCACGCGGGCAAGCTCGCGGGGATGTATAAAAAGCAGGGCAAGAGCCCGCTGCTCGTCGGCTGTGACGTTTACCGTCCCGCCGCCATCAAGCAGCTCGAGGTGCTGGGCGAGCAGCTCGGCATTCCCGTCTTCCAGATGGGCGACAAGGTCAACCCCGTCAAGATCGCCGAGGCAGGTGTCAAGCACGCCGTACAAAAGGGCTACGATATGGTCTTCATCGATACGGCAGGCCGTCTGCAGATCGACGAGGAGCTGATGGACGAGCTGAAAAACATCAAAAAGGCGATCGATCCCGCCGAGATCCTGCTTACCATCGACTCGATGATCGGTCAGGAGTCGGTCAACGTGGCCGAGACCTTCAACGAGCTGCTCGACATCACGGGCGTCATCCTGACCAAGCTGGACGGCGACACGCGCGGCGGTGCGGCGCTCTCCGTCCGTCACGTCACGGGCAAGCCCATCAAGTTCATCGGCGTGGGCGAGAAGATGGATGCCATCGAGCCCTTCCACCCCGACCGTATGGCCAGCCGTATTCTCGGTATGGGCGACGTACTGTCGCTGATCGAGAAGGCCGAGCAGGCATACGACGCCAAAAAGGCCGAGGAGCTGGAGCAAAAGCTGCGCAAATCGCTCTTTACACTGGATGACTATCTCGACCAGCTCGGTCAGATCAAAAATATGGGCAACCTCGAGCAGCTGATGGGAATGATCCCCGGTATGAAGCCCGGCGCGCTCAAGGACGCCAAGATCGACGAAAAGGCGCTGGCACACACCGAGGCAATGATTCGCGCAATGACCAAAAAGGAGCGCGAGCATCCCGAGATCATTCAGGCCTCGCGCAAGATCCGCATCGCCAACGGCAGCGGAACGACCGTCGAGGAGGTCAACAAGCTGCTCAAGCAGTTTGATCAGATGAAAAAGATGATCAAGCAGTTCTCGGGCGGCGGTATGGGTAAGAGATCACCCTTTGGCAAGATGAAAATTCCGTTCGGCTAATACGCACGGGTTTTTATAAATCAACATTTATCATCAAAACATTTTGGAGGAACAAAACAATGGTTAAGATCAGACTGAAGAGAATGGGTATGAAGAAGGCTCCCAGCTACCGCGTTGTCGTCGCTGACGAGCGTATGCCCCGCGATGGCCGTTTCATCGAGGAGATCGGCTACTACAACCCCATGGCAAACCCCGCAGAGGTGAAGATCGACGCTGAGAAGGCTCAGAAGTGGATCAAGAACGGCGCACAGCCCTCTGACACCGTTCGCGCACTGCTCAAGAAGAGCGGCATCATTGACTGATCCACTCGTTGGAGGTCATTATGGCAGATTTGAAGGAAACCCTGACGGGTATCGTCCAGGCCATCGTTGACCACCCTGATCAAGTCGTCGTTACCGAGGAAGTCGACAGCTCGAGCATCGATCTGACGCTGAACGTCGCTCCCGACGATATGGGTATGGTCATCGGACGGCACGGAAGAATCGCCAAGGCGATCCGTACCGTCATCAAGGCGGCTGCCGCCGGCAGCGGCAAGAAGGTCAACGTAGAAATCCGCTGACCTGCTACCGAATCAAAAAAGGAACGGATCAAACACCGTTCCTTTTTTCGTTCAAAAGATTATCGCTATAAATGCGGAGCAGCGGGTAAATTGGGGGGCAGTGTGCGGAGCTTTGCTTGGTTTTTCTCTTTACGCTCCCACTGCGCCCTGCGGGCGCGCGCTCGCGGTTTGCTGTTGATGTTCATTCTTTGGCGCTCGCCAAAGAACGAACCAAGAAAGCGAGCAAGGGGCTTTGCCCCTTGACCCCGCGCCGCCGCGCGGCGCCCGCAAGCCGCTTCGGTGCTCCGCTTCGCTACGCAAGGCGCGGCTTGAAATTTTTGTTCAGCGAAGATTCTCCGTCTTGTTCGGCACCGCCTCCAAGACGGGTTTGGCGGGAGTTCTATGCCCGACTTTGGGCAAGCTCGCCGCCAACATAACAAAAATGGGGAAGTGCGGCTGAAACCGATTTGCCAAACGGCAGAGGGACATCAATGAACCCTTGTAGGAGGGGAATCTTTGGATTTCCCGACGCGGCTTATTGATACAGAAAAGTCCTCCGCGCAACCGCGGAAAAATGTCTTGATAGTCTCAGCGTACACCCGAATAAAACACATTTTTTCGAGGGGCGTGGAGAGATGTGAGACGGGCGTCGCACCACGGGAATCCAAAGGGCAGAGCCCTTTGGTGTGCTTTCTTGCTTCGTTCTTTGCCACAAGGCAAAGAATGAAGACGCACTAACCGCGAACGCGCGCCCGAAGGGCGTAGTGTGAGCGTAAAGGAACGAAGTTGTAGAGCAAAAACATCCCCCAAAAAAACAAAAAAAGAACGCCCACCGCTCGGCATCGCCCAACGGTGAGCATCTTTTTTTGTTTTATATTACTCCACAATAAACTTGTTGATCTTGGCAAGCAGCTCCTCAGCGCCGGCCTCACCGTGAATGGTCATATTGATGGGGTTGAGCAGATCCAGGCTGAAAATGCCCATGATCGACTTGCCGTCAACCACGTAACGGCCGGATGCCAGATCGACGTCGCCGCCGTAGGTCACCATTGCGTTGACAAAATCGCGAACGTCTGCGATGGTAGAGAGCTTGATTTTTACAGTTTTCATATGTATTACCTCCATATATTATATTTTCCACACATATTATATCTCATCTTGAGGGGGATGTCAAGCCCTTTTCCGTCGAAAATAAAAATTTATACTAAAAAGGTATACTTTTTTCGCAAAACCTATTGACAAATGGTTTTTTATCGTTTATAATACAAGTGTAGTATGAAGCAAGGCAAGGAGGTGCGGTATGATCGGTCTTACCCGAGAGGCAGACGACGCCCTTCGCATCGTTTGGGCACTGGGACAGATAGACGGTATTCTGGATACCGCCACGCTGTGTGAGAAGACGGCAGTGCCGCCGCGCTTTGCCCTGAAGATCCTTCGCAAGCTGACGCTGGGCGGTGTTCTCATCTCCCAACGAGGCAAGAGAGGGGGCTACCGCCTCGCGTGCACGCCGCGCGAGATCACGGTGCGTCGGGTCGTCGAGCTGATCGACGGACCCATCGCCCTGAACCGTTGCGCGGATCCCTGCTACGAATGCTCGCGTATGGGCTACGATAAAGCCGCCTGCGCGTTTCACCGCCTGTTCGCCGCCGCAAGCGAGCGATTGGCAAGCGACCTTGAGGGCGTCACGCTGGCACACATCCTGGCGGACGGCGCAGCCGAGGCGAATTGATCAGTTTTCCCTAAAAAAACATATATATTAAATTTTGGAGGTATTACACAATGAAGAAGTTCAGATGCACCGTTTGCGGTTATATCCACGAGGGCGACAGCGCTCCCGACAAGTGCCCCCAGTGCAAGGTCCCTGCAGAGAAGTTTGAGGAAGTGAAGGAAGGCAAGCTCGATTGGGCTGCAGAGCACGTCGTCGGCGTTGCTAAGGGCGCTCCCGAGGCGATCATCGAGGGTCTGAAGGCTAACTTTATGGGCGAGTGCACCGAGGTTGGTATGTATCTGGCAATGGCTCGCGTGGCTCACCGCGAGGGCTACCCCGAGATCGGTCTGTACTGGGAGAAGGCTGCCTTTGAGGAGGCCGAGCACGCTGCAAAGTTTGCAGAGCTGCTGGGTGAGGTCGTGACCGACTCGACCAAGAAGAACCTCGAGATGCGCGTTGAGGCCGAGAACGGCGCAACCGCAGGCAAGTTCGAGCTGGCAAAGATGGCCAAGGAGCTGAACCTCGACGCTATCCACGACACTGTCCACGAGATGGCTCGCGACGAGGCTCGTCACGGCAAGGCATTCCAGGGTCTGCTGGAGAGATACTTCGGCTGATGAGCGCGATTCCGCCCCGATGTCCAAAATGTGGAAAGCACACGGCGTGGAGAGAGGAAGTAAATCCTTTTACCACAGGCGTCCCCACATCGTTTGGCAGAGTTCGGTTTGGCTTGTCTGTGAAGGGATTATTTCGCAGATCAACGGAACGAGCGTTGGGACTTCGCAATGTTTACTATCGATGCAGGCGTTGTGGTTTCCGAAAAAAGTATCAATTGCCCAATTAGGCGTTAGGCGTACCACAGTCGTGCGTCCGCAGACCTGCTTGAGAGATACTTCGGCTAATCAAACACATAACGGCGTTTGGCGACGCGAGCCGCCCACCGAATCCTACATACGGGCGGATGTTAGCATCCGTCCGTATTTTTATCAAGAAAAGGAGGAATTGATATGAAAAGAAGATCGATACTGATCATCGCCTTGGCTTTGGTCTTGGTGCTGTCGGCTTGTGCCGTCGGATGCGCCGACCGAGGAGATATATCACGCAGGCAAGCCATCCAATTGGCGCTTGATGAGGCAGGGCTTGAGCGAAGCGAGGTGCGCGACCTTGAGGCGGAGCTTGACCGCGAGCGCGAGGGGCTCTACTGGGAGGTCGATTTCGAAACGCCACAGCATGAATTTTCCTATGATATTCATGTTGACAGCGGAGAGATCCGCCGTGTCGAGCGTGAACGAAAGGGCTAAACGAAGCGGCGAACGGCCCGTGTGTCGGTCGCTGTCATAAGAGAGATGCAAACAGAGGAGCGACCGCAAGATCGCTCCTCCTTTTTGCCATCAGCAAGCCCGTAGACAACGTTATGCCCCCCCCCCCCGCGAAAAAATTCTGCGTTTTCACGTGATTGCCTTGACAAGCCGCCGCTTATGTGTTAATATAGGCACAAGCAAAGACTCTACGTAACAAAACGGAAAAATTTCGCGAACTTCCGTCAGCATCTCCGCATATAAACATTGAAAAGTGAGGTACACGTTATGAAGACAAAACTGCAAAACTCTCTCTCAGGCAAGCATAACAATCATATTCTCCCCTTTTTCTGGCAGCACGGTGAGGATGACGCGACGCTATTGAACGAGCTGCACAAGATCTACGATTGCGGCATCCGTGCGGTGTGTGTGGAAGCAAGACCTGCGCCGGACTTCGGTAAGGATCCGTGGTTTGAGGATATGGAGCTGATCCTTGCAGAGTGCAAAAGGCTGGGAATGGAGGTCTGGCTACTGGACGATGACCATTTCCCCACGGGAAAGGCAAACGGACTCTTGTGGAGCAAATATCCCCATCTGGGCAGACGGCAGATCACCGAGCGCCATATGGACGTTGCCGGACCTGTGTCCGACCACGCTTCGATGGTAAAGGCGCTGCTGGGCGCCGAGGATAAACTGGTGGGTATCGTGGCCTGCAAGCGCTATCCCGATCGAATGGATCAGCGTATGACCGGTGAGGCGATCGATCTGACCGACCACTATGACGAGGAGTCCGGAATGGTGTTCTATGACCTGCCGGAGGGATTTTGGCGCATCTTTGTCCTGATCGACACCCCGTTCGCCAACCAGTACATCGATATGATGAGTGAAGAATCGGTGCACGTGCTGATCGAAGCGGTGTACGAGCCCCATTACGAGCGGCTCAAGCAATATTTCGGCACCACCTTCCGCGGCTATTTCAGTGACGAGCCCTTTATGATGTCCAAGGTCGGAATGCCCTCGGGTGACGCCAACCGCTCCAGAGGCTCCTACCCTTGGAACGATATGGCCATGGCAGATCTTATCGCCCTCCACGGAGAGAACTGGCTCCTGGATCTTCCCGCGCTGTGGTTCCCCTCGGACAATGCGTCGCGCATTCGCGTGAACTATATGGATGTGGCGTCCAAGAGATACGAAAAATGCTTCTGCGGACAGCTGGGTGAATGGTGCCGCGCTCACGGCGTGGAATATATCGGTCACTCGATCGAGGACGACAACCTGCACACCACCTTCTCGTGCGGCGGACATTACTTCCGTACCTTGAATGGGCAGGATATGGCAGGCTTTGATATCGTGCTGTGCGAGATCGTTCCCGGTATGAGCCACAACGCCACGGCCGCCCCCGTCAGCTATGATAGGATCGAACCGGATTTCTTCCATTTCGGTATCGCCAAGCTGGCATCCTCCCACGCCCATATCCAGCCCCTGAAAAAGGGTCGTACGATGTGCGAGCTCTACGGCGCATACGGCTGGGTGGAAGGCACCAAAATGATGAAATGGCTGACCGACCATATGTTGGTCAGAGGCGTCAACGAATACGTTCCCCACGCCTTCTCGCCCAAATATCCCGACCCCGATTCTCCCCCCCACTTCTATGCCGGAGGACATAACCCTCAGTTCCGTCCCTTCGGAAGGATCATGAACTATATGAACCGCGTGGCCGATATCCTCTCCGACGGATTGCACCACGCCACGGCCGCTCTGTACTACCACGCGCAGGCAGAATGGTCGGGAGATCCGTTCATGCGTTTCCAGAAGCCTGCCAGAGTGATGATGGAGAAGCAGATCGACTTTGACATCATTCCCGAAGATTATCTGGCGAATGCCGTGGTGAAGGACAACGAGCTGTGGCTCAACGGCGAGACCTACCGCTTGTTCGTGTTGCCTTACGCCCATACGCTGCCCGTCGCTGTGGTGGAGCAGTTTGCTGCGTTTGCCAGACAGGGACTGCCCGTCTGGTGCGTGGACGGCACACCCGAAAGGACCGCCGAGGGGGATGCGATCCCGCAGGAGATCCGCGACTTGTTCCGCACGGTGGCACTGGATGATCTGGCGAACGAGATCCAGGCTGCCAAGCTGAACGATATGGCGTACAACGGTACGCGCGGCGAGGATCTGCGCGTGTACCATTACAGCAGAAACGGCGGTCATGCGCTGTTTGTGACCAACGAAAGCATCCACGGTAAAACCGAAGGCACGCTTCGTCTGCGCGCATTCAATGGCGGTGAGATCGTGCGGTATGATGCTATGGAAAACAAGGCGTGGCGTGACTGTGTCGACTGTGACATCCCGATCTCGCTGGAGCCCTACGCTTCTGCGCTCATCCTCTTTGGCGATCTGGGAGACGTCTCCGCTCTGCCGACGTACGAGGCCGTACAGCCCGTATGGACGGATGCTGTCACCGCGCCGTGGAAGATCTCCTTTGCCGCCCCCGAGGTCTATGACCCCGCCGCCCCCGATTTCTCCGTATTTGAGCAAGAAGAGACCGTGGACGAGCTGTATAATATCATCAGAAAGCGCGCGAAATACGCAGGCTTTGTGAAGTATGAGACCACACTGACACTGCCGACGGGATGCTGTGCGCTGGATCTTGGACAGGTCGGTGAGACGTGCTGGGTATGGATCGATGGAAAGTGCGTAGGCGAGCAGCTGGTCCCGCCCTATCGCTTCCCGATATCCGCAGAGGGAGAGGTCCGTCTGACCGTAGTGACCACGTCCCATCTGGGATATCTCAAGCAGGACAAGTTCTCCGCATACCTGCCCTTTGAGCCCGTTGGTCTGCTTGGCCCGATCAAGGTAGGAAAATAATCGAAAAAATTCACAGTGGAGCGATCTTCGGGTCGCTCCTCTCTTTTTGTGCTAACGCCCAAACATAAAACAAGAGGAAGCGGATTTCGCTTCCTCTTTGTTATTTAGTGGCAGGTGCCACAAGCAGTGTAGCCCATTGACTTCAGTTCTGCCGCTGTGCCAGTGTATTCGCTGTAATTCTTTGCCGCGATTCGTTTGACTTGATAGCAACTGGTGTAATGATACTTCTTGGACGAGGTGTTCAATATGTATTTGGTGCCAGTAGGCTTAGCGGGAACTTGTGGCTCAGGCTCGGGCTCAGGCTCGGGCTCAG
>JAGBTR010000086.1 GCA_017631215.1 Clostridia bacterium
GTGAGCAGCGTTCGGGCTGCGAAACGAGGCCATACCAGTTGGGGAAGCAGCGGAGCCCTGTACCTGAAATCCGCTACAGCAGGGATGGATTCCTCTTTTGAGGGCTGACCGTTTGCGGTCTGAGTCACGTCGCTCGTGTTGAGAGATGGGTCTTGCGCAATCGGCGGCTGTGAACCATGTCAGGTGGGGAACCAAGCAGCATTAAGCAGTTGAGCCGGTGTGCCGCGAGGAAGCCTGTCTTGAGCGAGAGATGTGTGCCTCGCGCAGGCGTGACGTTCGAGAAAGAGGTGTATGGTCTCGTTTTTCAGCCCGATGATGCTCTTTTTCTATACCAAGACCGATGAGTGATGAGTACGGAGGTGGACAGTATGAAGATCGGTGTCAGCTCCTATAGCTACGCGCGTTGGATGCGCGAGACGGGCGCGAGCCTGCTTGACGTCTGTCGCCACGCCGCTAAGACGGGCTTTGATGCCATCGAATTCACCACGCTCGGTGGAGACGATCGCATCGCGATGGCGCGCGAGCTTCGTGCGCTGTGCGAGGAGCTTGGACTCGACGTTGCCGCCTATACCGTGGGGGCGGATCTTGCTTCGGGAGACGGTAAGAGCGCCGTTGAGGCACTTTGCCGCGAGATCGATATTGCTAAGGCGCTGGGCGCACCCATCCTCCGCCACGACGTGTGCTTCTCCTTGCCCGAGGGTATGACGTGGGAGTCGGCGATCGAGGTGATGGTGCCGCGCATCCGCGAGGTCACGTCCTACGCGCGTGAGCAGGGTATACGCACCTCTACCGAGAACCACGGCTTCATCTTTCAGGATAGCGCCCGTGTGCGCGCCTTGATCGAGGCGGTCGGTGACAGTAACTACGGCTGGCTGGTCGACCTCGGCAACTTTTTGTGTGTGGACGAGCCGCCCGAGGAGGCGGTGCGTGTGGCGGCAAGCTATGCCATCCACGTTCACGCCAAGGATTTTTATCAGTACACCGACCCGTCGACCTATCCCGCCGCATCTTTGGCGACGCGCGGTGACCGACGGCTGGTCGGTACGGTTGTGGGGCGGGGCGTTGTGCCCTTGCCATCGTGTCTTGCCACCTTGCGCGAGGCAGGATATAGCGGCACGCTGTCGCTGGAATTTGAAGGTACCGAGGACGTGATGGAGGCGATCGCCGAGGGTTATCGCTATCTGCGCGTTCTGACAGAATAAAGAAGGGAGGACGAATATGCATCAGGCACTCTATCGAAAGTGGAGACCGCAGACCTTTGACGACGTGTGCGGTCAGGAACATATCACGTCCATACTGAAATATGAGACCGAGCAAGGCGCGTTCAGCCACGCTTATCTTTTCTGCGGCTCGCGCGGTACGGGTAAGACGACCTGCGCCAAGATCCTTTCCAAGGCGGTCAACTGCGAGCACCCCGTGAACGGTTCGCCCTGCGGTACGTGCGCCTCCTGCCGATCGATCGACAGCGGAGCCGCCACCGACGTGCTCGAGATGGACGCCGCCTCCAACAACGGCGTTGACAATATCCGCGATATCCGCGACGAGGTGGTCTACGCCCCTAACGCGCTCAAATACCGTGTGTACATCATCGACGAGGTGCATATGCTGTCGGGAAGTGCGTTTAACGCACTGCTCAAAACGCTCGAGGAGCCGCCCGCCCACGTGGTGTTCGTGTTGGCAACGACCGAGCTGCATAAGCTGCCCGCTACCATCATTTCGCGCTGTCAGCGGTTCGATTTCCGCCGCATCGCCACGCCCGTGCTGCGTGACCGTCTGTTGCATATCGCCAAGGCGGAGGACATCACGCTCGACGAGGACGCCGCCACGCTGCTCGGCAAGCTGGCGCAGGGCGGTATGCGAGACGCCATCTCGCTGCTTGAGCTTTGTGCGGGTGCACGCAGACCCATCACGACCGCGCTTGTCAACGAGACGGTAGGACTTACGGGTCGCGACGCGCTGCTGTCGACCGTCCGTGCCATCGCCGCGCGAGATTACGATGCCTTATACGCGCGCATCGACGAGGTGGTTCAATCCTCGATGGATCTCGGCGTCTTCTGGCAGGATCTGATCGCCGTCTACCGCGACCTGCTCGTGGTCAAAACAACCAAAAAATATGCGGAATATCTGGATCTGACCGATGCGGAGCAGAGAACGCTTGGTGAGGTTGCCGCGCTCTTTTCCAAGGAAACCATTCTCTATCACCGCCAATTGCTCGACCAGGCGTATCTTTCGATGCAGGGCGCCAATGCACTGGGTCGTGTGACCGCCGAGCTGACGCTCATTCGTATGTGTGACGAGACGCTCAGCACGACGCAGGAGGCACTGCTTTCCCGTATTGCCAAGCTTGAGGCGTTGGTGCTGTCGGGCGGGATTTCTCATCGGGCCGCTGTCCAAGAGACACCGAATCCCGAGGACGACGCCCCCAACGATCCCGCGCCCGTCGAGCCAAGCGGCGAGCCCACACAAGCAGCCGCGATCGAACCGACCGCTACTCAATCGGTCGCCTCCCAAGCGGTGCCGAGCAAGGCAGACGATGCGGGCGGCAAGCGTGTGCTTCGTCCCATCCGTGCGTGGAGCGAGGTCGTGGAGCGGGTAACGGCACAGAACCCGATGGCGGCGTCCTTCCTGGGTCAGGCTCGCGCCTATACCGAGGGAGAGCGAGGAGTCCTCGTCCGCTTTGAAAATCAGTTTGCCCAGATGATGATCGATCAGGGCGACACAAAGGATATGCTCCGCGGTGCGCTGTCGGTCTGCCTGCAGCGAGAGGTGAGAGAGAAGGATCTCGTTTGCGAGGTCTTGCCCGCCGCCAAGCAGGCTTCGTCGCTGGACGAGATCATCGAGGCACTGGACGAGGAATAAATTCGTTATTAAAAACATCAAACATATAAAGGAGAAAATCAAATGAGAGCAAACATTCCGAAGGGTATGGGCGGCGGTCCGCAGAATATGCAGGCGATGATCCGCCAGGCACAGAAGATGCAGGAGGATATGGCAACGCTGCAGGCCGAGCTGGACGATCGCGAGTATGAGGTCAGCGCAGGCGGCGGTATGGTCAAGGTGCGTATCAACGGCAAAAAGGAGATCCTCTCGATCGATATCAAGCCCGACATCGTCGATCCCGACGATATCGAGACGCTGTCCGATATTCTGACGGCAGGCATCAACGAGGCCATCTCGCGCGTGGATAAGGAAAACAGCGACGCGATGGGGGCTATCACGGGCGGCATGAATATGCCGGGACTGTTCTGAGATGGCCGAATATATGGAGTCACTCCAGCATCTGGCCGAGCAATTCGGCAAGCTGGAGGGCGTTGGACGCAAGACGGCGATGCGATTGGCCTATTCGGTGGTTGATATGTCCGTCGAGGATGCGACCGCCTTTGCCGATGCCATCCGCGTGGCAAAGGAGCGAATCCATCTGTGTCCCGTGTGTCAGAATCTGACAGACCGCGAGCTCTGTCCCGTCTGTCGTGACGAGGGGCGCGACCGCTCGACGGTGTGCGTGGTGGCAGATGCCAAAACGGTGCTGGCGATGGAGAAGGTGCGCGAATATCGTGGCGTTTACCACGTGCTGCACGGTCTGATCTCGCCGATGAACGGCATTACTCCCGACCAAATCAAGCTCCGTGAGCTGCTCACACGCGTGGGAGAGGGCGAGGTCAAAGAGTTGATCGTCGCGACCAATCCTACCATCGAGGGTGAGGCGACCGCGATGTACATCGCGCGGCTGATGAGTCCGTTGGGTGTCAAGGTCACCCGCCTGGCTTACGGTATTCCCGTGGGGGCGGATCTGGAATATGCCGACGAGGTCACGCTCTGCCGTGCGCTGGAGGGAAGACGAAGTGTCGAGGACGGCATTGGATAAGTGAGATTTTGTGAAAAAAGGCAGGAAAAGTCGTTGACTTTTCCTGCCTTTTTCGGTATAATGAGATGATAGGTATTCTCTGGAAAGGAGGATGTGCGAATGAAGCTGATTATGAAGTATCTGCGCCCGTTTTACGGCTTTATGCTGCTCGGCTTTACCATCAAGGTGCTGGGCACGCTGGTCGAGCTGGTCATCCCGTATATCCTCAGCCATATTCTTGACCGCGTCGTTCCGACGGGCGAGCTGTCGGCCATTTTGTTCTGGGGCGGTATGATGCTGCTGGCCGCGTTGTCGGCATTGGTTTTCAACATAACCGCCAACCGTATGGCCTCCCGCGTGGCGAGAGACGGTGCGCGGGCGATCCGCCACGATCTGTTTGCGAGCACGATGCGCCTCTCGGGGCGGCAGACAGACGCCTTTACCGTCCCCAGCCTTGAGGCAAGATTGACCTCGGATACCTATAATCTCCACCATTTTATCGGTATGATGCAGCGACTTGGCGTCCGTGCGCCGCTGCTGCTGGTCGGCGGTATCATCGTCACCTTTTCGCTGGATCGCGGATCGACGCTGGTGTTGATCGCCGTGTTGCCCTTTATCACGCTGACCGTGTGGCTTATCTCGTCGCGCGGTGTGCCGCTGTATACCCGAGCCCATCGCGCCGTTGACGAAATGGTGCGCGTGATGCGCGAGGACGTGCAGGGTATGCGCGTCATTCTGGCCTTGTCCAAGCAAAAGCACGAGCGTGAGCGCTACGACCGTGTCAACCGCGCACTTGTCGGCGTTGAGAAAAAGGCGGCTGTAACAATGGCGGCGACCGATCCCATCATCGGTCTGTTCCTCAATCTGGGACTTGTCGCTGTCGTGCTGGTCGGCGCATATCGCGTGCAGGGTGGCTTTAGTGAGCCCGGCAAGATCATCGCCTTTATCCAATATTTTATGCTCATCTCCAACGCGATGCTGTCCATCACGCGCATCTTTGTGATGTTCTCTAAATCTTCGGCCTCATCCAAGCGTATTGCCGAGGTGCTCAGCGCACCGATCGAGCCCGTCGTACACAGCGAGGACTCCTATCCGCCGCACGATACGAACGCACACGTCTGCTTTGATCGCGTCAGCTTTTCGTATAACGGTCGGGTACAGAATCTGGTTGACGTGAGCTTTGAGCTTGCGCAGGGAGGCACGCTGGGTGTGATCGGCGCGACGGGCAGCGGTAAGACGACGCTTTTGTCGCTTATGACGCGCGCGTACGATACCGATGAGGGATCGATCTATCTGGACGGTCGCGACGTCCGTACGATGGATAAGCTGGACATCCACGGCGCGCTTGGCTACGTGATGCAGAACGATTTCATTATGAACGATACCGTGGCGGAAAACATTCGCTTCGGTCGAGATATATCCCGTGAGGATGTGGAATGGGCGGCTCGCATTGCCCAAGCGCACGGCTTTATCAGTGCGCTCGAGGATGGCTACGACCACGAGCTGACAGCCAAGGGAACCAATCTCTCGGGCGGTCAGCGTCAGAGAGTGCTGATCGCACGTGCCATTGCGGGCAGACCGCGACTGTTGCTTCTCGACGACAGCTCGTCCGCGCTTGACTACCGTACGGATGCCGATCTTCGGACGGCCATCCGCGAGCAGCTGAAGGACACGACCGTCGTGGTGGTAGCCCAGCGCGTCAGCTCGGTTCAGCACGCCGACCTCATCCTGGTGCTCGAGGAGGGCGCTGTGATCGGCGCAGGGCGTCACGATGAGCTGATCGAGACGTGCGAGATCTATCGCGAGATCCGCGACTCCCAGATGGGAGGTGCTTTGCTTGAATAGAGGTGCCCCTATGGGCGGACGCGGCAAGGCAGGCAGCGTTCCCGCCGAGAAAATGGATCGCAAGCGTCGTGTGCGTGTCTTGCGCCGTATGTACAAGTATTTGATGCACCACGGTTGGCTCGTCTCGCTTGCCATTGTGATGATGCTGACCTCCAACGTGCTGGCACTGGTCGGTCCGCGACTCTCGGGTCGTGCGATCGATGCCATCTCGCGCGTGGGCGGTGTGGATTTTGACAGTGTCTTTATCTATACGGCAGGTATGGCGGTCGTCTATATCGTGTCGGCAATCCTTGCCTACCTGACCGCCGTGCTGATGGTACACATCAGCCAAAAGGTTATCTACGCGATGCGCCGTGAGGTGTTCGATCATCTTTTGACCTTGCCCGTCAACTACGTCGATACCCACGCAACGGGTA
>JAGBTR010000087.1 GCA_017631215.1 Clostridia bacterium
ACTCCTTTTGCTGTCCTGCCGACGCCGAGTTTGTCCGTTTTGCCGCCGACTGCATCGAGGATATCGCTCGCTGCGGCGTGGATATGATCGTGTTCAACGACGATCTCCGCTTCAGTTATCTTTCTGTCCATTTGACCTGTCTTTGCGATCACCACATCGAGCTGCTTTGCCACGCCGTAGGTGAGAAGCTGACACGCGAGGAGCTGGCCGACAAGATCTTGTCGGGTGGTGAAAACCGCTATCGAGATGCCTATCTCGCGCTCAATCAGACGGTCCTGACCAATTTTGCCAAAACGATGCGCGAGCGAGTTGACCGCGTCGATCCCACCATCCGTATGGGCTTTTGTGCAGGCATGTCCTCTTGGGATATCGACGGCGATGCCTATACGCTTGCCAAGGCGTTTGCCGGTAGCACACGTCCCTTCGTACGCTTGCTCGGTGCGCCTTATTGGGCGGTCAAGCGGAGCTGGGGCAACCGCTTGCAGGACGTCATCGAGCTGACGCGGATGGAGGCTGAATATTTCCCTTGCGGCGAGGTCGAATTGATCTCAGAGGGCGACGTTTGGCCAAGACCCCGTTCACAGTGTCCCGCCACGTTCCTCGAGGGATACGATACAGCGCTGCGTGCTACACAACGCTTGGACGGCATTTTGAAAATTGCCTTGGATTATACGGCCCACCCTGATTATGAGAGCGGATACACACGCCTTCACGTTCGCAACAAGTCGTTGCACGCCCGCATAGAGACGGCCTTTGCCGGTAAAAAGAGCGTCGGGCTTCGCGTGTATGAATATCCGAAAAAGGTTCGGACCATGCAAAACCCCAACGAGCTCGGCGAGCGTTACCGCCCCGATAACCTCTTTTTTTCCGAGGCGGCACGTCTGGTGGCAGGTCAAGGTGTTCCCACTGTTTATGAAGGGGACGACTGTTGCGGTATCGCATTTGGAGAAAACGCGCGCCAGTTGCCCCGAGAGACCTTGAAGAACGGTATGATACTGGATGCCGCCGCGGCCAAGATCCTGATGGATCGCGGCATCGACGTTGGCATCATATCGTTCGGTGCGCCGCGCACGCTCCTCAGCGAGCGCTTTCTTGAGAACGGCAACCGCATCATCGCGTTCAATACGCTCTCGTATGAGATCGTCCTAAAGCCATCTGCCAAGGTGCTGAGCGTCGGTCTGGACAAGACGGGCGAGGCGCCCCTTTCCTTCGTTTACCAAAATAGCAACGGAGAGCGTTTTTTGGTGCTGAACATCTCTCCGCGCGGGAATGACACGCTGACCGCGCATTACGCGAGAGGTCAACAGATCCGCGACTTCGTCGGCAAGAGCTTCCCTGCACTCTGTACGGGTCATCCCGATTTGTACGTTCTGTGCAGCGAGGGCGGGCGAGGACTTGCGGTCGGTCTTTGGAATTTTAGCGCAGACCCCGCCTTTGAGCCCTCGGTCAAGCTGGGGCGCCATTACGATACCATCGAATGGATCGATGGCGGCGGCCGTCTTTGCGGTGATACCGTTCTCCTTGATGAGATCCCCGCACACGGATATGCGGGATTCGTCGTTTCGATCAAATAAGTAAGAAAGCTCCGAGCAGGATCTGCTCGGAGCTTTCTTGTTATTTCGCATCAAACCAATTCTCGCCCATCGCAATGCCGACGTCGAGCGGGACGGACAGCTTGACCGCGTTCTCCATCTCCTCGCGGAGCAAGGCGAGCGCCTCGTCGGCGCAAGACTTGTCTGCCTCGATGAGCAGCTCGTCGTGGACCTGCAGGATGAGCTTGGCGTCCATACCGCTCTCCTTGAGGCGGCGGTCGACCGCGATCATCGCGATCTTGATGATGTCGGCTGCCGAGCCCTGAATGGGGCTGTTCATCGCCACACGCTCACCAAAGCCGCGCACCATCTTATTGGGCGAGGACAGCTCGGGGATATAGCGGCGGCGACCGAACATCGTTGTCACGAAGCCCTTTTCTGCCGCCTCTGCTTTGATATTCGTAAGATATTCGTCGATCTTGGGATAGGTGGCAAGGTAGCTGTCGATATACTCCTTGGCGGCCTTGCGTGAGATGTGCAGATCCTCTGCCAGCGAGAATTCGCCCATACCGTAAAGGATGCCGAAATTGATCGCCTTGGCAGATTTACGCATCTCGAGCGACACGTTCTCGGGCGCGATGCCAAAGACCTTGGCGGCGGTCGAGGTGTGGATGTCGGTACCGTCGCGGAAGGCAGCACACATATGCTCGTCATCCGTGATAGCCGCCATCAGACGAAGCTCGATCTGGGAATAGTCGGCGTCGATCAGCACGTAGCTCTCCTTGCTTGGCACGAAGAAGCGGCGCAACTCTCTGCCAAGCTCGGTGCGGATGGGAATGTTCTGCAGGTTAGGCTCTGCCGAGGAAAGACGCCCCGTCACGGTGCCCGTCTGCTTGAAGTTGGTATGCACCTGCCCGTCCTCTCCGACTACGCGCAGAAGCCCCTCGACGTAGGTGCTCTTGAGCTTGGTCACCTGACGATAATCGAGGATATCCTCGATGACGGGATGATAGGGCGCGAGCTTTTGGAGGATCTCGGCACTGGTCGACCAGCTACCCGCCTTGGTCTTTTTGGGATAAGGCAGACGTAAGCCCTCCTCGCCAAACAGCATCTCACCGAGCTGCTTGGGAGAATTGAGGTTGAATTCCCTGCCCACGTAGCTGATGACACGGCTCTCCAGCTCCTTGGCAACGACATCAAGCTGATCGCCGTAGGCGCGGATGCCGTCACAGCACAGATGGAAGCCCTGCTTCTCCATATCGGCAAGCACCGAAGCGAGCGGCATCTCGATATCGTAAAGGATGTGCGCCTGCTCGGTATCGGTCAGCTTGGCATTCAGAACGGGATACAGACGGTACGCAAGGCGCGCCTCGGGCTCGTCCTCACGCAGCACCTCGCCAAGATAGGAGAGCGAGAGTCGCTCGGTATCGAAAGCACCGTCGCCCGCGTTGATCACGTAGGCGGCGAGCATCGTATCAAAATAACAGTTGCGCCACGAGATACCAAGCGCATCGAGCGCGTGATAGAGCGTTTTGCAGTCGTGGCAGACGAGTTTCTTATGAGCGGAGAGGAAGGACGCAAGCGCGGCTTGATCTGCACCCGCAAGGGCGAGCGAATAAAGCGCCTTGCCGTCATAGAACTGCAACGCGCCGTCATTCAGCGCAAGGGCGAGCGGCTCGTCAGATGCGAGCGCGCCCAGCGTGTCAACGGTGATCTCGCGACACTCAAACGCCGCCTCGGTCGCCTCGTTGGGCTGTGCGGTGGGGGCGCTCTCGGTCAAGCTCAACCGTTTGATATGCGCGGAAAATTCCAGACGGGTGAACAGCTTGAGAGCCGCCGCGCGGTCAATGCCCTGCGTTGCATAAGCGTTCAGCGTTTCGTCCAGCGGCACCTCGCGGCAAATGCGAGCCAGCTTTTGCGAAAGATACGCACTCTCCTTGCCCGTCTCAAGCTTTTGGCGGTTGGATGGGGTGAGCTTGGCGGTTGGCAGTGCCTCGTATACACCGTCAAGCGAGCCGTAATCGGAGATCAGCTTGAGCGCCGTTTTCTCACCGATGCCCGCCACGCCTGGAATATGGTCGGACGTATCGCCCATCAGCGCCTTGACGTCGACAAACTGCGTGGGCTTCACGCCGTATTTATCGAAAAAGACCTGCTCGGTGAAGTCGATCGTTTCGGTATTGGTGGCAAGCAGCACGTGGACGTTTTCGTCGATGAGCTGCAGCGCGTCGCGGTCTCCCGTCACAAGATAGCACTCCATTCCCTTCTCGGATGCCAAACGGGCGAGCGTGCCGAGGATATCGTCAGCCTCGTAGCCCGCAAGCTCGACAACGTGAAAGCCCAGCACCTCCGCGCACTGCTTGGCGGGAGCGAACTGCGCGAGCAGCTCCTCGGGCGTCGGTCGGCGGCCGGCCTTATATTCTGCATACATCTGGTGACGAAAGGTAGGCGCCTTGAGGTCAAACGCCATCACCGCGTAATCGGGCGCGATCGCCTCAAAATGGCGGCTGACGATGTTGACAAGGCCATACAGCGCGTTGGTCGGCTGTCCGTCTCGCGTGGATAGGGCGCGAATGCCGTAAAACGCGCGGTTGAGGATACTGTTACCGTCAACGACCAAAACCTTTTGCTTGCTCATATCTGCACTCTCTTGCTTTCCGACGGAGTCGCGCTCCGTCTGTCTTCATTACGCTCATAGTATACCACAAAGCACCTTCCGTGTCAAGACGAACGCTGTGCAAGAAGCGGGCGTATTCTCTCTGATTTCTCTTGACAATCGAGTTTTTCTATATTATAATTAAAATAATTAATATTAGTCGGTCCAAATACTACCCCAAAGGAGATATCACGTATGAAAAAAGGACTATCACTGCTTCTTAGTATCCTGATGCTTCTCTCCTCACTGGTCTTGCCAACCGCCGCGGAAACTGCGTCTGATGCATCAAGCGACACGCTCACCATCATTCCCGTATCCGATATGGACAGCGCGGACGGCTGGTCGGGCTCGGCGGTGCTTGATACCACGAATCCCTATCAAGGCAGTGGTTCACTTGCGACCTCGTTCACAACGGTCTCCGAGGCAGGTGACATCAAATTTCAATACGACCTTGCCTCCTCGCCCTACGACACGACGGGTATGGCATACGTATATTTTGATCTGTATCTGTCAGATGCGGATGTCTTCCTTGGTCACAATTTTGAGCTGGAGCTTCGTTCCCCGAACGGCAACGACTCGCACGAGCGGCGCATTCAGCAGACGCTTGCTGATTTCATCATCGGCACGCCCAAGGACGGCTGGAACCGTGCCCGCGTCGCCATTGCTGATATGAAGGCTGCGGGCCTCGTCACTGCTTCGTCGTGGTGCTATCTCCGCTTCTTCAATTCGAGCGACACGACCATCGGCACCGAGAGCGTAACCTCCACCATCAAGATGGACAACGTCTTCTTCTCCAGCGCATCCGTTGATCCTTCGACGCCGACGGCATCCTCCTTCACGGTTACCAGCGCCTCGCTTTCGCTGAGCAATTCGTTCAATCTGACCTTCGTTGCCTCGTTTGTCGGCGCATCCGCCCCCGTGATGCAGACCGAGTTCGGCGAGCTTGTCCCGGGCAATCCGACGGGCGTGGATGGATATTATTCCTTTGATTATAACGCCATCTTTGCACATCGTCTTGCTGACATCGTCAAGCCTACCTTCTGGTATCTTGACAGTGAGGGCAAGCTGGCTCACGGCACATATGACGGTGACTACAGCGTCAAGCAGTATTGCCAAAATATGCTGACCAAGATTCAAAACAATGATGCGACGCTGAGCAAATACACCGCCGAGCAAAAGGCCGTGCTTTCCCGTCTTCTCTCGAACGTTCTGTATTACGGCACCGCCGCTCAATCCTACGCCTCCTACAACAACGAGGACGGCAAGCTTGCCACCAGCGGCGTGACCAATATCCTTGAGGAGCAGGCCTTTGTTATGCCCGAGGATTATGTTCGTATGGCGATTCGCGGTGTCAAAACGGGCGGAACGGCTACGTGGCGCAGTGCTTCCCTGGTGCTTGACAGTGCCATCAACGTCCGATTCACCTTTACTTCGACCAGAATCTCCGACGTCACGGTCGATGTCATTCTGGACGATCACACGGCCTACGACCTGACAAGCTTTTCCAAGATGACTGCCGCGGATGGTACCACGGTATATTACTTCGACGTTCCTGTCCGTGCCGACAGCTATGATGACGAGATCACCGTCGTTTTTGATAATTACCACGAAAGCCGTGTTTCCTACTCGGTCAACACATACATCGCCAATAATTACCAAAACAACGGCTCCAAGCTTTCCGCGCTTTTGAGTGCGATCAACAGCTACGGTAACGCCGCCAAGGCGTACGTTGCCGCAACGGAGTCGGAGAGCGAGGATCCTATGGCAACTTACTACGTCTTTACCGATGCCGACAAGGCACTTTTCGAGGGCTCGTATCAAGCCTTTGCCGATCGCATTATGGAGAACGGCTACGCGCCCACCTCTGTGACTGGTGCGTACAGCGGAGAGTTTATCCGCGATGCTGCCTGCCAGCTCCGTGCACACATTGCCAACGGAGATTATGCACTGGTCAAGCGTATGTTCGAATATATCTACTCCTACCACAAGGCCGACGGAGTTCCCTACTTCCGTCACATCATCGACCTCATCCAGACCGCGGCAACCTACGACTACGCGGCACAGCGGAGCGGTACGGTCGACGAGTCGAACTACAAGCAGCCCGGATTCCCCACGGCACTCTTTAACATCGCGCCCGGCACGAACGCCTGCGCACAGAGATTCTGCGTTCCCGTCGACGAGATCTCGGGTATTTCGGTCTATCTGAAAAACATCCCCTCGGACGGTCGACTCATTCTCGAGCTGAGTAGCACCGCCCCCACGAAAGCATCCACGACCATTGGATTTGCTTCTCCCATTGCAAGCGTGACGTTGAATTGCGCCGACATCACGACCAAGAGCGGTTGGACGCCCTTCGCCTTTGACGATGACGTCAGCATTACACCCAATGCCAACTACTACTTCAGCGTGCGTCTGGAGGGCTCCACGTCCAAGGCGACCGCTTACGGTGTCCTCTCCGCTCCCGGAACGGCATACAATTTTGACCAGAATTGGAAGGGTCAACACAACGAGGCACATCTCGCGTACGAGATCCACTTCGGCGGTGCGGATATCTTGTCGGCTAGCCAGACGAAAAAGACCCAGCAGGTCAGCTGGATCAAGCACACCACACACGCCGCCGCCCAGCGCTTCGTAGCGACGACCGACACGCTCTCCGCTGTCTCGGTGCTCGTCGATTCTCCTGCCGGCGTCAATGCCGACGGCTCTGCACGCGCAGGTGCGATGACGCTCTACGTCACAAAGACCGATCCCACCACCAGCAGCACGCTCGACCTCTCGGGCGTTCTGGCAAGCGCGACGGTGACGATCGACAA
>JAGBTR010000088.1 GCA_017631215.1 Clostridia bacterium
AATGCTCTTGGCAAGACTACCATTATTTGATCTCTTTACAATACAAGGCTTTTATGGTAAAGAGATCAAATAATGGTAGTCTTGCCAAGAGCATTCGAGATAACATATCGGATGCGAGATCACTTTGTAAACAATTTATGAAGATTAAAGAGAAAGATTAAAATTCATGGCTGAAAAGGGCGGAAGACTCGGAGTTTGTCACGCGGATTTTGTCGATTTCTTGGGCAATCCTTCTTTTTTCTTGTTGAAAACCACCTAAAAACGAACAAAACTGCTGTTTTTGACCCGTTTAAACTTTGTGTTATAATGAGTTTGGGGAAATTTACCAGTGATTTTACCCGAGTAGAATTCAATCATAGGAGTACACATTATGACTACCATCGACCGCGTCCCACAGACCTTTGCCACTGTCCGTTACCGCTTGCTTCGCGTTCGTGTCCGTGGTGAAGAGCTCTATCTGATCTCTGTCCGCCTTGGAAGCGAGCGCTGTACGGCGATTTTGCCGGCAACGTCCCTTGCACAGGCGAGAGCCTTTTACCGTGCGATCCGTGACGGTCTTGTCACGCCGTGCACGCTTTCCGATGTCGTATCCGAGCTTATTTGAACGGTTTCGCCTTTTTTTGGCATTTTTTTGCGAAACACTTTACATTTTGCTAAAGTTGTGCTATAATGAGGTGCAATCGAGATGGGAGGCGCTTGCCTTTCACTCAAAAAGAATATGACAAACCGAAGAGGAGTACATGGTATGAAGGAATCAGTATACGCTCAGCTTAGCGTCATTTATATGAAGGGATGCGAGAAGTTCGCCGAGCAGGTGGACGCGTATCTCAAGGAGTGGCGTAGACAGGATGGGGAGGACACCTACCTCGCTCGCGTGGATTGTCCCAGATTTGGAACGGGTGAGGCAAAGGGTATGCTTTATTCCTCCATGCGAGGCAACGATGTCTACATCATCTGCGATATTTTCAATTACAGCGTGACCTACAAGATGTACGGTCAAGAGGTCCCGATGAGCCCCGACGATCACTACGCCGATCTGAAGCGTATCATTGCTGCCATTGGCGGTAAGGCAAGACGTATCACCGTCATCATGCCTATGCTGTACGAGGGCCGTCAGCACAAGCGTTCCTCGCGCGAGTCTCTTGACTGCGCAATTATGCTGCAGGAGCTCATCCATATGGGCGTATCGGATATCCTGACCTTTGACGCACACGATGCGCGTATCTGCAACGCCGTGCCGCTCAACGGCTTCGATAACATCCAGCCCACCTACCAGATGATCAAGGCGCTCGTCCGCTCTTATCCCGATATCGAGCTTGAGAAGGATCACCTGATGATGATCTCGCCCGACGAGGGTGCTATGCAGCGCTCGATGTACTATTCCTCCATCCTCGGTCTGGATATCGGTATGTTCTACAAGCGCCGCAATTACTCTGTTGTCATCAACGGCAGAAACCCCATCGAGGCACACGAGTATCTCGGTCGCAGCGTCAAGGGCAAGGACGTCATCATCGTTGACGATATGATCGCCTCGGGCGAGTCGCTTATCGACGTCGCGCTCCAGCTCAAGGAGAAGGGCGCAAAGCGCATCTTCAACTTCTGCACCTTCGGTCTGTTCACCGACGGCTTCGATAAGTTCGATAAGGCATACGCGGACGGCGTGATCGATAAGATCTTCACGACCAACCTCGTCTACCGCCGCCCCGAGCTGGCTGACAAGCCCTGGTACTGCGAGGTCAATATGTGTAAGTACGTCGCGTACCTGATCGACACGCTCAACCACGATCGCACCATCAGCGGTCTGCTCGATCCCGTCAAGCGCATCCATACGCTGCTGGATAAGCACAAGGCAACGCTCACCGAAAAGAAGAGCAACTAATAACGAACGAACAAAAGTGCGGTCGGCAAGCAAATGCTTGCCGACCGCTTGTTGTTTGTCGGTCATTCTGCCGATATGTCACGGAGTGTACTTTGTAAATATTCCGATGAAGTGATGAAACTGTAGACCCATTCGGGGTCGCCTACATTGTCGCCCCAAAGATCGTAGAATACGATATACTCGCCGCGCCGCTTTTGTGCCAAGTGATGATGATAACGCTTGATAGCCAGGTTTCTTGTGATCTTGGCGAGAAATGCCGAAAAGATGTTCGGGCGGGTCGGCGGTATCTCGTTCCACACGGTAAGATAGGTGTCATTGACACATTCCTCCGCGTCCTCGTCGGAGCGTAGGATGCGGTAGGCGAGCGCGTGACAAAAGCGTCCGTATCTGCGCTCGGTCTGCTTGATCGCATCCTCGCTTCGCGCCCAATACAGCTCGATCAGCTGCTTATCGGTCATATCCTTCACCTCGCTCTCTCAAAGGGGCCCTTCACCCTATATGACCGCAAAGGAAGGGAAGCGGTCACACCATTCTTGAAAATTCTTGCAAAAAGCCCGCCAAGACTTGATGACTCGGCGGGCTTTAGCTGCTATTACTTCAGATTGCAAACGACCTTATTGTCGATCCAATCGACGACGGCTGCCTGCTCCTCGGGCTTAACTGCCGAGCCGAACAGACCGCACTTGACGTAGAGCACGTCCTCGATGACGTTGGTGCCTGCGCCCTTCAAGATCTCCTTGACGTTGTTGGCGTAGGTCTCGGTGCCGTCACAGAGCAGCGCGACGTTGGCGGTGCGCTCCTTGGTCAGCTCGATGCAGAAGCGGCGCAGAGCATCCTCGACGTCGTTCTTGCCCGCGATCGCCAGCACGACGATGCGCTCCTTGTCGCAGGAGTAAGCAGGGGGGACGCAGTCGACCGAGTTCTGGGTGAGCTCGTACTTCTGCTTGATGGAGTTGGCGATGTTGATCATCTTCTTTTTGTTGGTCGCGTAGAGAGCGCGCATTTTAATTGCCATGGGATAGGACCCTCCTTGTTTTATTGCTTTATTTTAGCACATTTTCCGGCGTTTGAAAAGACCTTTTTGAAAACTGGGTGTAAGTTTGGTGCTTTTGCCGATTCGTTGTTACGGAAATTAGGTATTTTGACCAAAAAAGCGTGGAAAATTGCCCGGCAAAGCAGGGGGAAGGGCGATCTTCCAATGATAAAGAGGAGCTTTGTTGGAATTTGTCGTGATTAGGCACAAAAAAGGGCGAAAAAACAAGGCTCTTTTTTGTGTAATTCACTATTGAAAAAAAACGAAAAATCGTGTATACTAACATTATTATATAATTGCTACCGAAACGGAGGCAAGTCACGATGGCACGCAGCACTACACGACAGAATAGCTCTTGTCAGCCGACGAACGCGTCGGTGTTGTCTGCGCGCGCCAATATGACCGCCACATCTGCGTGCGCGGCGAGATACGGTGTCAACTTAACGGATACTGCTCTGGCAGTGTCCGTTTTTGCGTTTATTTTGTTGGTTGCGACCATAATTGGCGAAATTTTCATCCCGCTCATTGTAATGACCGCGGTTGCTTTGGTATATCGACTGTACGCCATTTGCCGACTGCGTTACGGTACCCGACTTTTTGTAAAGGGGTACGCAATATAGAAAATCCCATGCACACTTCGTTGCGTTGTGTCCGCTCGCTGACGCGTGCCGACGGTCGCGCAAACGACACTACGGGCGGCTTTGCATGGGCAAGGTCGCCCTATCTTCATTATGTTTGTAAAGAGTGATCGCACTCTTTTCAAAAATAGACATCAATTTTTTCATAAGGAGAAAAAAGAATGAAAGCATTTCGCAAACTCACCACTCTTGCTCTGGCGTGCCTGATGGTCGTCATGAGCGTCGTAGGACTTGTCTCCTGCGGTAATTCCAACGCATGGCCTGTTGACGAGGCTACCGGTCTGACCGAGCTCTACATCGGCGGTATCGGCCCGCTGACCGGCGACTACGCGAACTACGGCGAGTCCGTTAAGCAGGGCGCCGTGCTGGCCGCTGAAGAGATCAACGCCGCAGGCGGTGTCAACGGCTTCAAGCTGATCGTCAATTATGAGGACTCGCAGGGCGCTGCCGACTCGGCTGTCTCCGCTTACGGTAAGCATATGGATGACGGTATGAAGGTGTCGCTGGGCGGCGTTCTTTCGGGCGAGACCGCATCGGTCGTCGCTGCAGCAAAGGATGACGGTATCCTCATTCTGACGCCCTCCGCTTCCTCCGTTGCCGCTATTGACGGTAACGACGCTGCTTTCCGCGTCTGCTTCAGCGATCCCGATCAGGGTTATGCCGCAGCACAGTACGTCAGAGACTACAACCTTGGTACCAAGGTCGCTGTCTTCTACGCAAGTGATAACGATTACTGCGTCGGTCTGTATGAGAGCTTCGCTTCCAAGAAGGATGACTACGGCTTCGAGATCGTAGAGGTTCAGACCTTTGACGATTCCACCAAGACCGATTTCTCCACCCAGATCAACGCTATCGCCGCATCGGGTGCTGAGGTCGTCTTCGTTCCCATCTACGCCGCAGAGGCTGCTCAGTTCCTCACTCAGGCTGAGGGCAAGCTGGATATCCCCGTGTTCGGTTGCGATGGCTTCGACGGTCTGCTGACCAAGATCAGCGACGTCTCCGATGCCAACGGCGTTCTGATGCTTACCCCCTTCACGGCTGATTCGCCCGAGACGAACGTGCAGGCATTCGTTACTGCTTACACGGCAAAGTACAACACCATTCCCGATCAGTTTGCTGCCGATGGCTACGATGCAATCTTTGCGATCAAGGCCGCTCTTGAGAAGGCAGAGCTGAGCAGCGAGGACGTTGAGAACTTCAACGACCGTATGGTCGCCGCTATCAAGGACATCACCATCGTCGGTACGACCGGTGAGATGTCTTGGCAGGATGACGGTAACGTTGCTAAGGATGCTAAGCTGATGGAGTTTGTTGACGGTAAGGTCGTGGCCTACGTCGCAAAATAATTCCGCAACCGAGACGAGTAGGGGAGTCCTTGTGGCTCCCCCGCTCCCGTCCATCGCTCGCGTGACCCGAGGAGACATTGATATGATATCTCTGCGGGTGACACGAGAGACAGCAGGAATACAAGTGAAGGACCCAAACAAAAAACGACAGAAAAAGGAAGGAATGCTATGATTACCTTGATTCAGGCGTTGCTCAACGGACTTTCTCTGGGTAGTATCTATGCGCTGATCGCGCTTGGCTACACAATGGTCTACGGCATCGCAAAAATGCTTAATTTCGCTCACGGCGATGTCATTATGGTCGGTGCCTACGCCGTCATCACCTCGGTCGTGCAGGCGAAAATGCCCGGCGTTCTCGGCGTGGTCGTCAGTATTGCGATCTGTGCGCTGCTTGGCGTTACGATCGAATTTCTGGCTTATCGCCCGCTGCGTAAGGCAGCCTCGCTGACGGTGCTGATCACCGCCATCGGTGTCTCTTATTTGCTGCAAAACGTGGCACAGCTCATCTATGGCACCGAGCAAAAGGCGTTTCCTGAGCTGTTTGACAGCATCCCGACGTTGACGCTGGGTGAGGTCAGCATTGAGGGCTCGCTCTTGCTTACGCTGGGTCTGACGGCAGTGATCATGGCCGCGCTGACGTTGTTTATCAACTATACGCGCGTCGGTAAGGCAATGCGCGCTGTCTCCGAGGACAAGGAGGCTGCCGAGCTGATGGGTATCAGCGTCAACCGTACCATTACGGTCACCTTTGCCATCGGCTCTGTTCTTGCCGCTGTCGCAAGCGTTTTCTATGGCGCTTCTTATACCTATATCCGCCCGACGACGGGTGCTATGCCCGGTATCAAGGCGTTTACCGCGGCTGTATTTGGCGGCATTGGCTCCATCCCCGGCGCAATGCTTGGCGGTATTTTGCTGGGCGTGATCGAGCAGATGTCCAAGACCTACATCTCGACAAAGTGGTCGGACGCCATCGTCTTTGGCGTGCTCGTTCTGGTGCTGGTCATTAAACCGACGGGTCTTCTGGGCAAGAAGATCAGCGAGAAGGTGTGAGGTGCGACGATGAAAACGAATCTGAAACAAAAGCTTCTCAACAAGACCGCGCTGACTATGAGCGGTATTGCGCTGCTGTATCTCGTTCTTTGCTTGATGGTATACAGCGGTATGGCGTCCAGACAGCTTCTGCTGGTCATTCTTCCCATCTCCTGCCACATCGTGCTGGCCGTTTCGTTGAACCTCGTCGTTGGCTTTTTGGGTGAGCTGTCGCTCGGTCACGCAGGCTTTATGTCGGTAGGTCTGTTCACGGGATGCCTTGTCTCGATCGCAACGGTCGATGTGCTTCCGATGGCCGTCCGTATCCCGCTGTCGATGATCATCGGTGGCGTGGCAGCAGCCGCCGTGGGCCTTGTCGTTGGTCTTCCTGCGCTTCGTCTGAAGGGCGACTATCTCGCCATCGTCACGCTGGGCTGCGGTGAGATCATCAAAAACGTGATCAACAACCTTCACATCAAGAAGGGCCCGCTGGCAGGTGTGCTGGACGGTGCGCTGGGTCTTAACACCAAGACCATCTACTCCAACATCAAGCAGCTTCTGCCGTTCCTGATCGTGCTGGTGCTGCTGGTCGTCTGGGTCGTGCTTAATATTCAGAAATCGCGCCACGGTCGTGCCATTATGGCCATCCGCGATAACCGCATCGCCGCCGAGGCTACGGGTATCAACGTCACCTACTACAAGCTGATGGTATTTATCCTTGCCGCATTCTTTGCCGGTATGGCAGGCGTTCTGTACGGTCACGGCTTCTCGATCATCAAGTCTGCCGAGTTTGGTTATAACTTCTCCATCGAGCTGCTCATCATCGTCGTCTTTGGTGGTATGGGTAAGGTTCACGGCTCGGTGATCGCCGCCATCTTGCTGTACACGCTTCCCGAGATCGTTCTGCGCGAATTCTCGGATTACCGTATGCTGGCGTATTCGATCGTGCTGATCGTGATTATGCTGCTCAGCGAGAACCGTCGCTTCAAGGAGTGGAAGGACAGCGTTTCGCTCAAAAAGCTGTTTAAGAAGATGTTCAAGAGCAAGACCGCTGTCGCGGTCACAGAGACCGATGCAAAGGAGGGTGGCGCAGATGAGTCATAAGGAATATGTAAAAGAAGGCTCGCGTATGGTGCCGTACCCTTCGGGTGCGATCGTTCCCGAGCGCGATCTGAACAAAACGCCCGTGCTGGAGGCGATGCACCTCGGCATTGATTTTGGCGGTCTGACCGCCGTTGACGACTTTTCGTTGACGGTCGGTCCCACCGAGATCGCGGGCTTGATCGGTCCCAACGGTGCAGGTAAGACCACCGTCTTCAACCTGCTGACCAACGTCTATCACCCCACGCGCGGTAACATTATGCTCAACGGCTACACGACGGCGGGCAAGACGACCGCGCAGGTCAACCAGATGGGCGTTGCCCGTACCTTCCAGAACATTCGTCTGTTCTCCAATCTCTCGGTGCTTGATAACGTCAAGGTTGGTCTGCACAACGAGATGAAGGAAAATCTGCTGTCCGCAATGACGCATATGTTCGGCTATAAAAAGCAGGAAAAGCAGGCGGATGAGCGCGCGCTCGAGTTGCTCGATTTCTTCCATATGTCCTCGTTGGCCTACGACGAGGCAGGAAGCCTGCCGTACGGCGCGCAGAGACGTCTTGAGATCGTCCGCGCTTTGGCGACCTCGCCCAAGATTTTGCTGCTGGACGAGCCCGCTGCGGGTATGAACCCCTCCGAGACGTTCGAGCTGATGGAGAATATCCGCCGCATTCGCGACACCTTTGGTATCGCCGTGATGCTGATCGAGCACGATATGAAGCTGGTTATGAGCATCTGCGAGGGGATTTGCGTGCTGGATCACGGCAAGGTCATTGCCAAGGGCACGCCTGAGGAGATCAAGGCCAATACGCGCGTCATCGAGGCTTACCTTGGAAAGAAGACGGAGGAGTGACGCTATGCTGCAAGTCAATAATATCAACGTATTTTACGGCAAAATCCACGCGCTTAAGGATGTTTCTCTGAACGTCAATCAGGGAGAGATCGTTGCGCTCATCGGCGCAAACGGCGCAGGAAAATCCACGACGCTGAAGACCATCTCCGGTATGCTTCGCTCGCGCACGGGCGACATCACCTTTATGGATGAGAGCATCAGCCATATCGACCCCTACAAGCTGATCTCGCGCGGTCTGGCACACGTTCCCGAGGGACGTCGCGTCTTTTTGCAGATGACCGTTCAGGAGAATCTTGAAATGGGTGCGTACACCTGCAAGGATCATACCAAGGAAGGACTTGAGGACGTTTACAACCGTTTCCCCCGACTCCTGCACCGCAAAAATCAGATCGCGGGAACGCTGTCGGGCGGTGAGCAGCAGATGCTCGCTATGGGACGCGCACTGATGGGACAGCCCAAGCTGCTGATGCTGGACGAGCCCTCGATGGGTCTGGCACCCATTCTGGTGCAGTTCATTTTCGATATGATCCTTGAACTGAAGTCTGCCGGTGCAACCATTCTTCTCGTCGAGCAGAATGCAGAGATGGCACTCAAGATCGCCGACCGCGCCTACGTTATGGAGTCGGGACGAATCGTGCTGTCCGGCACGGGCGAGGAGCTTGCCAACAGCGATGCCATTAAGAAGGCATATCTGGGCGGCTAAGAAAGGACAAAATAAATGAAGCAATTTCCCAATCTCATTCCCGACTGCACAGTTCTTGTCGTCGGTATGGGTCTGATTGGAGGCGCGTATGCCAAGGCGCTTTCCGAGAAAGGCTATCGCGTTCTGGGCATCACACGCTCGCGCGAGGTCATCGACGAGGCTCTGCGGGAGGGTACGATTGCGGACGGTGATACGGCGGTCAACCCTGCGTTGATCGCCGAAGCCAATATCATCATCTTTGGTCTGTATCCCGCCGTTCTTTTGGATTGGATCGACCAAAACGGGCATCTCATTACGCCCGGCACCGTCGTGACCGACGTGACGGGTGTCAAGGGCTGCGTCGTCGAGCGCGTGCAAGAGATGTTGCCTATGGGAGTGGAATTCATCTCGGCGCATCCGATGGCGGGCAAGGAGCTGATCGGCAGTAACACGCTGGACGTATACTGCGCCGCAACACCGGATATGTTCCGCGGCGCCAACTATCTGGTCGTTCCCACCGACAAAAACACCCCTGAGGCGATTCGCCTTTGTGAACAGCTTGGACGCTTGCTTGGCTTTGGTCGGGTGACTCGTCTGACGGTCGAGGAGCACGACCGCACCATCGCCTATCTGTCCCAGCTCACACACGCCATTGCCGTTTCGCTGATGTGCTGTGCGGGCGAGGGAAGTGACACCGCGTCGGACGCGGATATCGCGCGCCTTTCGTTGTTGACGGGCGACTCCTTCCGCGATCTGACCCGTATTGCAAAGATCAACGATACGATGTGGTCGGAGCTGTTTCTCTCCAACCGCGAGGCGTTGCTCGAGCAGATGGATCTGTTTTCCGAGCGCTTTACCGCGATGCGGGACGCGCTGGCCGAGGGTGACAGCGACAAAATGCGCGAGATGATGCGCTTGTCTACCACGCGCCGCAATTATTTTGATAAAAATTCCCGTTGACCGTTGATCGTTCAACCTTGACCTAACCTTTTGAGTGGGCGCACTGATCCCGCTCTGACGAACATTTTTAGCTTTTATATTTTTCAGGAGACCCTAGCCATGAATATGAGTTTTTTGCGTAAGCTTCCCGTTTCGCAGGATATCAAAAAAGAATATCCCGTCACCGATGCAATGGCCGCTGTCAAGCAAGCGCGTGACGATGAGATCCGACGTGTTTTCACGGGTGAATCCGACAAGCTGCTGCTTGTGATCGGCCCTTGCTCGGCCGACGCGAAGGAGCCCGTTC
>JAGBTR010000013.1 GCA_017631215.1 Clostridia bacterium
AAATCAACCGTTGGTTGAGATATAGCGATGGTGGGTGTCGGTTTGACCGCACAACGAACGATCAAAGGCATACCGTTGGTGATGCCGCCGTTAATGCCACCGTTGTGATTGGTTGCAGTAACGACACGACCATCAACGATACGAAACGCATCATTGACTTCGCTTCCACGTTGCTCCGACAGTGCAAAGCCATCTCCAAATTCCACACCCTTAACGGCAGGAATCGAAAATAGCGCGTGCGAAATCATACTCTCGACGCTGTCGAACCACGGTTCGCCAAGCCCTGCAGGAAGTCCCACGATGGCGGTTTCCAACACGCCGCCCACGCTGTCGCCCTGCACTCTTGCAAACTCAATCTGCTCAACGATGCGTGTACCTGCCGCATCATCCAAAACGGCAAACATTTCTCTGTTCAGCATCTGCAGCTGTGCACGTAACGCCTGCTCATCCGAGGCAAACGCTACGTCCGGGACGGTCGCGCAACGTGCGATATGCGTGCCGATCTCGATGCCCTTGGCTCGAAGCGTTGGCAAAACAAGTGCACCCGCCGCGACGAGTCCCGCCGTGATACGGCCGCTGAAGTGTCCACCGCCGCGACCGTCCTGCGCACCGTGATATTTACATTGTGCAGTATAGTCGGCGTGTCCGGGACGCGCGATGTTAAGGCTATAATCACTGCTTCGCGTGTCGCTGTTGGGGATGATGATACACACCGACGTTCCCGTGGTGTGACCATTGTAAACACCGCTGACGATCCGATAAGGATCCTGCTCCTGCCGTGCAGTCGATATCGTGCCTGCCGGGCGACGAAGCGACAATTGATGGCGGATCAGCTCCTCATCAACAACAAGCCCGGGGGCAAGTCCGTCCACGACAACGCCAATCGCGTCCCCGTGGCTCTCACCAAATATAGTAACGGAAACCGCATTTCCAAAGGTGTTCTTCATCGCGTTCTCCCTCCTGTCACTTAATATCGGCTATGGATATGAGCCGAGCGACTAGCTCCTCGGGCGTCATATCCTGCATTTCAAACGTGCCGACCGTCGGCACAAAGACGGTATGCACCTTATCACCTGCCGTCTTTTTATCGTGCTTCAGCGCGGAAAGCAGTGCCTCCTTGTCGGTCACCGTCTCCGGCACATACGGCAAGCCGCACGCCTTGAGCACGGGAACAAGCCGCGCACGCACCTCGTCGCTACACATAGGCAGCATACCAAGTGCAACGCACTCGCCGTGGTAAAGGTCAACAAGACCTCCGCAAGTTTCGATTGCGTGCCCCAGTGTATGACCGAAATTCAACACGCGGCGAAGCCCTGCCTCGCGTACATCGTCTTCAACAACGCGGATCTTGATGTTCAGCGCGGCGGCAATGATCTCATCGATCGTATCGGCAAGAGCAACGGTTCCGTCGGCATTCTCTGCAACGATCGCTTCCCTCTCCAACCGCTCAAACAGCGCCTTGTCATTCGTTAGCGACATCTTAATAACCTCTGCCATACCGTCAGCGATGCGACGCTTGGGAAGCGTTTGGAGCGTCAAAGGATCGATCAGCACCGCTTGGGGTTGCCAAAAAGCGCCGATCATATTCTTATACCCGCCAAGATCGACGGCAGTCTTACCGCCGACCGACGCATCGACCTGCGAAAGCAGCGTGGTCGGAATGTTATAAAAGTCGACACCGCGCATATAGATGGACGCCGCAAAGCCCGCAAGATCGGTCACGACGCCGCCTCCTAAGGCAATAATCGCGTCCTTACGATCAAAGTTGAGCGCCAACAGATCGTCAAGAAGCAACCGCAGTGTGTCAAAGGTCTTGTTTTGCTCGCCGCAGGCAAAGCAAAAAACCAACGACACGTTGCACTGCGCCGCCACAGCGTCGATATATTGCTGTGGCACTCCGCTGTCCGTAACGATACATACGCGTCGCTCCGAAAGCGGCAACAGCTCCCCCACACGGGAGAGCACGTTGCGTTCGATATAGATGGGATATTCACCCAGATGGGTGCTTACGTTTAATTTCATAGCATCACCGTCATTTCTGTGCGCGACCGATGATTCCTGCCTCGAGCGCGTCCTGCTTTTCTATGTCGGCGCGTACCGATTTGAGCGAGATTTCCTTTTCATAAGAGCCGAGCACGCGCAGACTTTCGCACACCTTGCTAAGATCACGGAGCATCTTTTGTCCGTCCTCGTCGTACAAATTTCCTTCGCCCTCTGCAAAGAAATAGTAGGACCAGTTGGTCTTTTTTGTCGGTCTGCTCTTGAGTGCGCGAAGATTGAAGCCCGTCTCACCGATGGCGTCGATGGCGCGCCCCAGCGCACCTGCCTGATGGCGAACGGTAAAGAACAAAAGGAATCTTCCATCCGTGGGCTGGGGCTGACGCATCACGCGCGAGAAGACGGCAAAGCGCGTGGTATTGGCGTTGGCGGCACCGATATTCGAGGCCAACACGTTCAGACCATAACGCTGTGCAGACTCGCGGGTTGCAATGGCGGCGACGGTCTTGTCACCCGCCTGAGCGACCGCCTTAGCGGCAACGGCAGTATTGACAGCCTCCTCGATCTCCCACCCGTTTTCGTGAATGTAAGGAGCACACTGCGCGAGCGCCTGAGAATGGCTGACAACCTTGCGGATATCGGCTATTTCGGCACCTGGGACGCCGAGCAGATTCTGTTCAATTTCCAGCTCATACACGCCTGTAACGTAAAGCGAGCCAGAGAAGGCCAGATCCATAACCTGCGTCACGTCGCCGCCAATGCTATTCTCAAGCGGTAAAACAGCGCACTCGCATTCCCCGTTCTCAACAGCCGCATAGGCAGCGGCAAAATCCGCGTGCGGAACGAGGGCAGCATCGGGAAAGATGGTCGCGGCGGCTTGGGCGGCAAACGCACCGGGAACGCCGCTATATGCGACACGCTCGCCCTCCAGCAAACGGTGCTGGTATTGTCTTGAGAGCGCCATCATCGAGCGAAGATAGCAAACGTAGTACGCGCGGAGTGTCTCATCCTCGATCAGAGCGGCGTTGCGCTCGATGACCTCTTGCTCACGCTTGGGATCGAGCACAGGCAATCCCCTGCTCTTTTTATAAGCGGCGACCTTCTCCGCTGCGCGGAAGCGACGGCAAAACAGCTCTGCCATCTGACGATCCACGGCGTTGATCTCCTCTCTCGCTTGTGCGAGCAGATTGTCTTTTTGTTCTTCCATACCAAAATACTCCTTGAATTACAGGACCTCTGCCATATCCAAAATGAGTCGCTCGGTTTTCTCCCAGCCCAGACACGGGTCGGTAATGGACTGACCGTGGCAGTAATCGTGGTCGGCGGTCAGCTCTTGTGCGCCGTCTACAAGATAGCTCTCGATCATCAGACCCTTGACGAGGCGCTTGATATCGTTGCTCTGGCGGCGGCTGTGCAGCACGTCCTTGGCGATACGCGGCTGCTCGAGGTATTTCTTGCCCGAATTGGCGTGGTTGGTGTCAATGATGACGGCAGGATTGAGAAGTCCCGTCTTGTCATACAGCTCCTGAAGCTGCTGAAGATCCTCGTAATGATAGTTCGAGCAGCTGGATCCGTCAAATTTGGTGTAGCCGCGCAGAATGGCGTGTGCCAAGGGATTGCCGTGGCTGACGACCTCCCAACCGCGGTAGAGAAAGGTATGCGAGGTCTGCGCTGCACGGATGGAGTTCATCATCACACCGAGATCACCGCCGGTGGGATTTTTCATACCTGCGGGAATGTTCAGACCGCTGGCGGTCAGACGGTGCTGTTGATCCTCGACAGAGCGCGCACCAACGGCCACGTAGGACAAAAGATCCGAAAGGTAGCGATGGTTTTCGGGGTACAGCATCTCGTCCGCGCAGCTGAAGCCGTAGTCGGCCAGCGCCGTGCGGTGAAGCTCACGGATAGAAACGATGCCCTTGAGCATATCCTCGTGGGCGTTGGGGTCGGGCTGGTGAAGCATTCCCTTGTATCCCTCTCCCGTCGTGCGGGGCTTGTTGGTGTAAATGCGAGGACTGATCAGAATCTTATCCTTGACAACGTCCT
>JAGBTR010000014.1 GCA_017631215.1 Clostridia bacterium
AGCTTTACCCGTCGGGCGGTGGACGATTACGGTATGATCCGCGCGGGCGACCGCATTGCCGTTGGCATTTCGGGCGGCAAGGATTCGCTGACGCTGCTCTGCGCGCTGGCGCATCTGAGGCGGTTTTATCCGCAGCCGTTTGAGCTGGTCGCGGTGACGGTTGATATGGGCTTTGCCGAGCCGATGAAGCTGGACGGCGTGCGCGCGCTGTGCGAGGAGCTGGGCGTACCGTATCACGTCAGCCCGACCGAAATTTACAAGATCATCTTTGAGGTGAGAAAAGAGAAGAACCCTTGCTCGCTGTGCGCCAAGATGCGGCGAGGTGCGCTGCACAACGCGGCCAAGGAGCTGGGCTGCAACGTCGTGGCGCTGGGGCATCACTTTGACGACGTGGTGGACACGTTTATGCTCAATCTGTTCTTTGAGGGACGCATCGGCTGCTTCCAGCCCGTGACGTATCTGTCGCGCAAGGATCTGACCATGATCCGCCCGATGATCTATATGCCCGAGAAGGACGTGCGATATTTTGCCTCGCGCGCAGGACTGCCCGTGGTCAAGTCGACCTGCCCCGCCGACGGCAACACCGAGCGCGCCGAAATGCAAAAGCTGCTCTCGGGACTCGAACGCACCTACCCGGGACTTCGTTACCGCATTTTCGGTGCGATCCAGCGTGGCGAGATCGATGGATTCCATCTGCCTAAAACGGGGCGGATGATGGGCGAGAAGGATTATTGCGAGGAAGAGGAATAAGTAAACGATGCCCTGCGATTGCGGGGCGTTCGTTTTATTCGGTTTTCCAACCTGCGGTTGGATGGCTTTTTTGACGTCAAACCAATGCGTGATTGATTTTTTGCGGGCAATTTGATATAATAGAGGCGTAGCTACAAAACATTTGCCTGATGGCAGAAAGGATGATTTTGTATGAAATTGAACGAACAGATCGCGGCGTTGAGAAAGAAGAAGGGCATCACGCAGGAGCAGTTGGCGGTCGTGCTGGGCGTGACGAATCAATCGGTATCCAAATGGGAGTCGGGGCAGTGCTGTCCCGATATCGAGCTGCTTCCCGATATTGCACGATATTTTGATGTGTCGATCGACGAGCTGATGGGCGTTGAGACGGCAGAAAAAGCGGAAAAGGGCGACAACTTCTATGACGAATTTGCCAAAATGCCGAACTTGTCCGGGGCGCTCAGCATTGCCTCGGACAACGGCGGTGCCAGCACGTCGATACTGCAACGGCGCTTGTCGATCGGTTACGGGCAAGCAAAGGCATTGGTGGAGAAGCTGATCGCGCTTGGTTATATTGAGGAGCAAAGTGAGCACGGGCTTCACCGCATGACCATCAAAAACGGGATCCCGGGGACGCTGGCGTACGATATGCAGACAGGTTTTCTTGAAAGACTCAAAAAACTGCCGTTCGTAGATGCGAGAAAGGTGTTGCTTGGCATGGCTTTTTCGGGGCACGCGACATATCTTTACGCGAAGGAGAATGTGATCGCCAATGTTGACAGTGCCGTGGATGCGGTGCTTGGCGGTCAATGGGGGTATTCTGCCATCAGCGAGCCTGAATTTACAACGGTCATGCGCGGGCAGACGGTGCTCTATTCCAACAACACGGCGTTGGATTTCAACGATGATAGAATTAGCAGAATATGCGACGTTTTGAAGGATCTTTCTGACAGAAAGCACTTGGCGGTGCTCTCTGCGCTTTATGCGCTGACGGTGCAGAATGAGGCGGTCTTTGCGGCTGTGGCGGACGTTGCCGAGCGTGCGGTGATGCACGAGGCCGACGTGCGCGAATGCTTAAAGAAGGGTTTACGTGCCTACGTTTGTGAAGAGGACGGGAAGTATCGTATTCGCGGGGAGCAGATGGCGGTGGTGCCGATTCTTTCGATCCTTTGCTATTGAGGTGAAATATAAGACGGCGAACACAGGTCGTTCCTATGCGGTAACATCTTAATTTTTACCCTCTCACCCGCTTCGCGGGAGCTCTCCCAAAGGGAGAGCCTTACGAATTTCAAGCCTCGCCCTTTGGGAGAGGTGGCATGCGTAGCATGGCGGAGAGGGGAATAAAGATAAAGCACCGCAAGGATAATCAAAATTTGACAAAAATATCCCGCTATGTGTGAACCGTGGCGGGATTTTTGCGACTATATGGGTGTACATGTACAAAACGTAAGGGAGTGAATTCACTTGGATGCGGAGCATCAAAACATTTTAGATCACTATGATGCGCTTGCCCGCATGGCGCGTGCGCGGTGCACGTCGCAGACGGATGCCGAGGATCTGGTCGCCGACACTATGCTCGCCGCTTTTTCCTATCTGCATCGCGGCGGTGTTATTGAGCATCCCAAAACGTGGCTTGCCAATACGATGGTGCATTTGCATAACAGCTCGTTGCGGCGAAAGTACCGCACGCCCTTGGTGGTGGGGTTGGAGGCACTTGGCGACATGGCGGACGAGGACGACGAGGAAGCGGCGTATGCGCGTAGCGAGGAGGCAGCCGAGGTACGGCGCGTGCTCAACAATTTGGCGAGCACGGCGCGGTCGGTGCTGATCCGTTACTATTACAACGGACAGAGCGTGGCCGAGATCGCGGCGGCGCTGGGGCTTCCCGAGGGCACGGTCAAGAGCCGACTTTATGCGGGACGGGCGCAGGTGAAGAAAGGACTGGAAAAGATGGAGAATAAGAAGAATCATATTGCAGGGCGTTTGTACGTTTCGTGGAGCGGGAGCGACGGCCCGAATGGGTCGCCGACGACGCTGGTGGAGAACGATCTGATCGCGCAGAATCTTTTGATCTTGGCGTATGACAAGCCTGTGACGATGTGCGAGCTTGCGGAGATGATCGGCGTTCCGACGGTGTACGTTGAGCCCATCGTGCAAAGGCTGGTGGACGGCGAGCTGATGGTGCATACCGAGGGCGACCGTTTTTACACGGATTTTGTGATCTTCAAGCCGAGGACAGCCGCTCGCGCTTTGATACGCAGCTTGCTTTTGTGAAAGAGCATTTTGATGAGTTTTGGAGCGTGGTTAGTGCTATGGTGGATGACATTCGTGCGATGCCGTATGCTACGCTGCTGAACGGGCGGCAGATGCACAAGCTGGAGCGGTATGCGGTGCTGCACGCGCTGCAGAAATTCAGGATCGGTATGACCTCGGACGACAAGATCAAGGCACCCAAGCGCCGCGATGGCGGTGCGTGGCTGGCACAGGGACACAGCTATCCTGCGGAATACGATCATAAAAGCGAACGCGAGTGTGAGCTGGCTGCTTACACCGTCAACGGCGGTCATCGGACAAATCACACGGCGACGGCACTTAACGGCGCGAGCGAGCTATGGTTGCGCGAGTTTGATACGTTTGTATGGGATAACCCGAACCGCTTTGGTGTGGGTGCGGGCTACCGCCATTATTTTGACGGTATGATGCAGCTGCTCTGGTGTGTGGAGAAGGGCATCGATCCGAGCGAGGCGGGCGTTCACAGCGCGCTGATCGAGTCCATCCCCGACTACATCGACAAGACGGGCTTGCTCGTGCGTGAGGACGGTGTGCTCCGTGTGGATATCCCCGTGATGGAGAAGGCGGTCTACGGCGAGCTGCTACAAAAGATCGACGCGGCGGCGTGTCGCTTGCGAGAGGTGCTCGGTGAGGCGTTTGGGACGTTCCTCAAGGGGCAAGCCGTGGCAGTGCCCGCGCATTTGACGAGCGTGCCGATGGACAAGCGGTATATGCCCGCAACAGCGTACATTGAGATGGCGGTCGTGATCGAGGCGTATGAGCGCGGCTTGCACATGAAGGGTGTGGACTTTTGCTGTCCTCCTGTGGTGTTGGTGTATACGGAGAAATAAAAGAGGGCGATTCGTGAATCACCCCTACGGATTTGCACGTTTGCGTCAAATTGCCCAAAAAGGGTGATGTAAAATCGGCAAAGTTCTCCAAAAGCCGACTTGACAGTTTGCACAAAAAGGAATATAATGTCACGGGATCAATTCTTGATTGATTCCGTGACTTTTTATCTTATTTATTTTAGCCGATTTTCGGCAGGGAGAAAACATGGAAGTTTTATTTGCGATATCGCTCGCGCTTGTGGCGGGACTTGTGGCCTCGCGTTTGGTCAAGCCGCTGAAGCTGCCTGCGGTGACGGGTTATCTGATCGCGGGCATTCTGATCGGTCCGTATTGTCTGGGTCGAATCAATCTGCCCGAGGGCTTTGACGTGCTTCATATGCTGCACACGACGCACGGCATTGAGGAGCTGGGTATCATTTCCAAGGTGGCGCTGGGCTTTATCGCCTTTGCCATCGGTACGGAATTTGAGCTGAAAAACCTCAAAAAGATCGGTAAACAGGCGACCGTTGTCGGCGTTGTGCAGGCACTGGTCACCGCGCTCGTGGTGGATGCGGCGCTGATCGGTCTGCATTTCATTCTTGGAGAAGATAAGCTGCCGCTGTCGGTTGCCATCATTCTGGGCGCGATCGCCACGGCGACGGCACCCGCGGCGACGCTGATGGTCGTCAAGCAGTACAAGGCCAAGGGTCCCTTGACCAACATCCTTTTGCCCGTCGTTGCACTGGACGACGCGGTCGGTCTCGTTGTGTTCGCCGTTTCGTTTGGTGTGGCGCGCGCGATGGAGAGCGGCGTGGTCGATCTCGTTTCGATGGTGGTCAATCCCTTGATCGAGGTGGTCGGCTCGCTCATTCTCGGCACGCTGATGGGCTTCCTCTTCTCGTGGGTCGAGGATCACTTCAAGTCCAACTCCAAGCGTCTTTGTCTGTCCATCACCTTCGTGCTGATGACGGTTTCGCTGTCGATGATCAGCTTCAGCATCGGCAAGGTACACGTTGGATTTTCGTCGCTGCTCGTTTGCATGATGCTGGGTACGGTGTTCTGCAACGTGTGTGACAGCGCGGACGAGCTGATGGAAAAAACGGACAAGTGGACGATGCCCATCTACGTTCTGTTCTTCGTGCTGAGCGGTGCAGAGCTGGAGCTGTCGGTCTTTACGAGCGGCATTATCGTGCTGATCGGTGTGGTCTACATTCTGTTCCGTTGTCTTGGTAAGTATTTCGGCGCGTTCTCGAGCGCGCTGATGACCAAGTGCGACAGCAACATCGTCAAGTATCTGGGTGTGACGCTGTTCCCGCAGGCGGGTGTGGCACTGGGAATGTCCATCATCGTCAAGGAGCAGATGGGCAACGAGATCGGTACGCTGGTCCGCAACATCATCCTGTTCTCGGTGCTTATCTATGAGCTGGTCGGACCGCTGCTGACCAAGATCGCGCTGACCCGTGCCGGCGACATTACCCCTCGCGTTGAGGCACCCGCGACGCACGTCAGCGTGGCTGAGATGTTCGCAGATGACCTCGATGACGACGAGTGACCTCGTCGTATCGCTCGATGACGACGAGTGACCTCGTCGCATCGCTCGATGACGCCGAATGACCTCGCCGCATCGCTCGATGACGTCGAATGAGCGGCTTTTTGCAAAAAAAATTGATATTTTATAAGAAATTTCTCAATTTGCTATTGATAATTGAGGAAAAATGTGGTATCATAATGTTTGGTAAAAATTTATCAATAAAGAAAGGCGGTTCCCAACAATGACTTACAACAAGAAATCCATCGAAGACGTCGTTATCGCTCCCGGCACGAAGGTATTCGTTCGCTGCGACTTCAACGTGCCCTCCAAGGACGGCGTGATCACCTCGGACAAGCGCATCGTCGGCGCTCTGCCCACCATCAAGTACCTGCTCGACAAGGGTGCTAAGGTCATCCTTTCCTCCCACATGGGCAAGCCTCACAGCATTTTCACCGAGGGCTTCAAGCTCAACAAGAAGGAGCTGGCAAAGATCGCTGAGCTTCCCGAGGCAGAGCAGGAGGCCGCTACCGCTGAGGCTTACGCCAAGGCAAAGAAGGACGTGACCAAGTTCTCGCTCAAGATCGTTGCTGACAGACTCAACGAGTATCTGGACGGCAAGGTTGCATTCGCTACCGACATCATCGGTGCTGATGCTCAGGCCAAGATCGCTGCTATGGAGAACGGCACGGCTGTTCTGATCGAGAACGTTCGTTTCGACGCTCGCGAGACCAAGAACGATCCCACCTTCGCAAAGGCTCTGGCTGATCTGGCAGGTGAGGGCGGTCTGTTCGTCAACGATGCATTCGGTACGGCTCACCGCGCACACGCGTCTACTGCAGGCGTGGCTGACTATCTGCCCGCTGTTTGCGGTTACCTGATCCAGAAGGAGATCGGCGTCATGGGTAAGGCTCTGGCTGATCCCGAGCGTCCCTTCGTTGCTATTCTCGGCGGCGCTAAGGTTTCCGACAAGCTCAACGTTATCAACAACCTCTTGACCAAGGTCGACACGCTGATCATCGGTGGCGGTATGGCTTACACCTTCCTCGCTGCAAAGGGCTACGGCGTTGGTACGTCGCTGCTCGACGATGAGAAGATCGACTACTGCAAGGATATGATGGCAAAGGCTGAGGAGAAGGGCGTTAAGCTGCTGCTCCCCATCGATACCGTCATCACCTCCGATTTCCCCAACCCCATTGACGCTGAGATCGAGACCGAGGTCGTTGACTCCGACAAGATCCCCGCTGACAAGATGGGTCTGGACATCGGCGAGAAGACGCGCGAGCTGTTTGCTGAGGCTGTCAAGAGCGCAAAGACGGTCGTTTGGAACGGCCCGATGGGTGTCTTCGAGAACCCCATTCTGGCAAAGGGTACCATCGCTGTGGCTGAGGCTATGGCTGCATCCGAGGCAATCACCATCGTTGGTGGCGGTGACAGTGCGGCTGCTTGCGAGACGCTGGGCTACGCTGATCGCATCACCCACATCTCGACCGGTGGCGGCGCATCGCTGGAGTTCCTTGAGGGTCTCGAGCTGCCCGGTATCGCTTGCCTGCAGGATAAGTAAGAACGGGTGGGGTTCCACCCCACGCCCCGCTTAAAAACCTTTTTGAAAAAAGGTTTTTAAGAATTTCCAAAAACTTTCAAATGAGGTAAACAGTAATGAGAAGATATGTTATTGCGGGCAACTGGAAGATGAACTTCACGCCCTCCCAGGCAACTGCCTTCATCAACGAGATCAAGCCCATGGTCGCAGGTAAGGACAACTGTGACATCGTGTTCTGCGCTCCTTACGTCACCATCGCTGCTGCGATGGAGGCTGCTAAGGGCTCGAACATCAAGATCGGTGCTGAGAACGTTCACTTCGAGCAGAAGGGTGCCTTCACGGGCGAGGTTTCTGCCGAGATGCTGCGTGAGATCGGCGTTGAGTACGTCATCATCGGTCACTCGGAGAGACGTCAGTACTTCGGTGAGACCGACGAGACGGTCAACAAGAGAACCAAGGCTGCTCTGGCTGCCGGTATGAAGGTCATTCTGTGCCTTGGCGAGGTCAAGGAGCAGAGACTGGCAGGCATCACCAAGGAGATCGTTTCGATGCAGACCAAGCTGGATCTTGCCGATGTCAGCGCTGAGGACATGAAGAACGTCATCATCGCTTACGAGCCCGTTTGGGCAATCGGTACGGGTCTGACGGCAACCCCCGAGCAGGCTGACGAGACCTGCGGCCAGATCCGCGAGGCTCTCGCTGAGATCTACGGTGCAGAGGTTGCTGAGGCTACCATCATTCAGTACGGTGGATCTATGAACGACGCCAACGCCGCTGAGCTTCTCGCGAAGCCCAACGTTGACGGCGGCCTCATCGGCGGCGCTTCCCTCGTCGCTAAGAAGTTTACCGCAATCGTCGACGCCGCTCAGTAATGGCGCGGGACGCGAGGACGCGGGGGATGCGGGGACGCGTGTTACTTTTCTTTTGAAAAAGAAAAGTAACCAAAAGAAAACTTTCGCAAAAGTTTCTTTTTGGTTTCTGCCCCACGTG
>JAGBTR010000089.1 GCA_017631215.1 Clostridia bacterium
CCAAAGACCGAACACCTTGGGCAAGCGGGGAAGAACGGTTTGGACGTAGTTGACGCTGGGCGGTGTGTCACCCATCGTGATCAGCGCTTGATGCTCCATACCGTTTTCGTTCAGCAGGTGTCGAACCAAATGCGCCATGCGCTCGATATGATAGTAGCCCTCGCGCGGCTTGAACTCGATCATAACGGAAAAACGGTTATCGCCACGGACGGCATCCATCACGTCCTCGAGTCTATCGATGTACACACCGCGATAGCGCTCGCGCTCCATCACGCGGATCTCGTCCCACATAAGCTCCTCGTAGATTTGTCCTGGCGCGGTGAGCAGCATTTTATTGGTCGAAAAATCGTGCATCAGGATCGGCACGCCGTCGCGCGAGAGCTTGATGTCGATCTCGGCACCTTCAAGGCCGTTGTCCTTTGCAAGCTTAACGGCGGTGACGGTGTTTTCGGGATTCTCGCCCTCATTCTGGAAGCCCTTGTGTGCATAGACCAGCACGCGGCGCGTGACCGTCCCCTCGGGCAGACGATCCAGCAGCGCATAGGCGGCAGAGGGATCATCGGTAATCAGACCGTTGACACCTGCCATCGTGGCGGGCGCGACCGATGCGTCGCCGCAATCTGCCCACACCTGCACAAAGCGGCGCTGCAGAATGGAAATGACGCGTCGTTGGCATACGGCAGCGGGCAAAACGAGCATCAGGGAGTTGGCTTGCCAGATATCGCCCGCCAGCTCGAACACGTCAAGATCATTCACGAGCGCATCGGCGGTGAAGGAACGGGCATCGATCATACGGCGAAGCATAGGCATAACGGTCAGTGCGCGGTCGAGCAGCTCGCGGCGCTCATACGGCACACAAACGGTGGCATCTGCGATCAAATTTTCATAGGTAAACGCAGCCAGCGCATCGAGCGTCTGTTCATCCTTGACACAAAAAACGGGAATAAAGCAATCCGATGCCGCAAGGCAATCGTAAAGCGGAGCGATGACACCGCCGTCCTTGTCCAGTACCTCCAGCGAGGCGTTCAAACGGAAAAAGACGTTTTGCGGCTTGACCTTTGAAACAGTATGAAGAAAATCGGACTCGGCAAAGCCCGAAATGACGGGCGCGCCGATGACCTTTTCCTCTGCTGAAGCGTGAGCAACGTTCTTGTGAAAGCTGTCGCGGTAGCTTTGATATAGCGGCTTCATTGATAAGGCTCCTTTCGGAAAATGAATATAGGCACATTATAACATAAAAAAAGCGGAAAAGCAAGGGAAATGCTTGCTTTTCCGTCATTTTTACAAACCAAAGGCGCGCTTCGGCAGCGCGAGCGAGGGGGCTGTGCGATCGGTACGGGATTCCAAGTCCACCCATGCGGATTCCGCTGACAAGAAAGTCCATAGGGCAGGCTCACGCACGTTTCCGAGTGCGAACAAATCCCACCGCAAAGCGGAGGGGCACAAGTCCACGCCCTAAAAACATGCCACCGGCACGTTTTTGCCGCGCTACGCGATCGGCACGGGCTTCCGAATCCACCCGTGCAAGTTTCACCAACAAAAAGCACCACCCTTTTGGGTGGTGCTTTTTGTTGGTGGGAGCGGGTGGATTCGGACCACCGAAGTCAGTGACAACAGATTTACAGTCTGCCCCCTTTGGCCGCTCGGGAACGCTCCCATATTGTTTCACAACGCTATGTATTATACCAAAAGAAATTCCGTTTGTCAACCCCTTTTTGAAAAATTTTTTTCTTTTTTTGAAGAAAATGAAAAACTTTGGTTTAATCGCTTTTTTGCGGCAAAAAAGTGTGGACATTTGGTGTCGGATATGCTAAAATAAATTCATCTACAGACGCAATTGAAAGGGGAGAGCGTATGTCAAGAGTTTTATTTGCTTCCGACCTGCACCACTGCCATATGTTCTGGCACGGCGTGGAGTCTGACGACCGTATGGAGCGTCTTGTCAAGGCGATCAAGGACGAATACGAGCGCGAGCCTTACGATCTGTTTTTGATGCTGGGCGACTATTCGCTTGATTTCTGGGCGTGGTCGACCAAGGGCTGCTACGTCAACGAGGGCAAGTCGTACACCGAGGCGTTTGTGAGCAAGATCGTGCCGCACATTCCGTGTCCGTCGTATATGATTGCGGGCAACCACGAGCAGTATGGTCACGATAAATGGAAGGAGATCACGGGCTGCGAGCGTCGAACCGCCATTGCTTACCGCGATGCGCTGTTCATTCTGCTTGACAACTACGGCGGCGATCTCGATCCCACCGAGCATAGCGACGGCACCTACACGCCGACCGACATTGCCTACGTCAAGGAACAGATGGCGACGCATCCCGATGCCAAGCACGTTTTTCTCTGCGCGCACGAATTTGATATGCGATTTGAGGGCGAGGATTTCAAGGCGCTGCTTCGCGAGGAGGATCGCATCGTCGCGCTGCTGGCAGGTCACACGCATCTGTCCGCGATCGTTCCGCTGGGAGAGGAGTGCGGGGGCAAGCTGCTGCTCCGCACGGGTCAGTTCTCCTATTCGGGCAACATCAAGGAGAGCCGCTGGGGCTGGCGCGAGCTGCGCTTTGACGACGACGGCAAGGTCAGCACCGCCTACATCACGCCGTCGAGTGACGTTGTGATCGATAACGAGCCGAGCCACGCCGAACGCGGCGAGCAGGATGCGGCCGTATTGGTCGAAGGGAGAGAATGATGGATCTACAGCTTCGCGTTGCCACGCTCAATGATGCGCCGACTCTGGCCGCCATCTATGCCCCCTACGTGCGCGAGACGACCATCTCGTTTGAGTGGGTGCCGCCGACCGCCGAGGAATTCCGCGCGCGTATGGCGAGTGTTCTGGAGGAATATCCCTACCTTGTCTGTGAGCGCGACGGCGAGATCTTAGGGTATGCCTACGCCCACCGCGCCTTTGAGCGCTATTCCTACCGTTTTTGTGCCGAGCTGTCGGTCTACGTCCGAACAGATGCGAGAGAGAGGGGCATTGGGTCGCTCCTCTACCGCGCCCTCATCGCGCTGTGCCGCGAGATGCGCTTGCAGACGCTGTTCGGCATCGTCACCGACCCCAACGAGCCAAGCTTCCGTCTGCACGAGCGACTTGGCTTCCACCGTGTGGGTCATTTCCCGCACGCAGGACAGAAATTTGATCGCTGGATCGACGTGGTATGGTATTCGATGGTCATCGGAGATGACACTGTACCGCCGCCCGATCTGATCCCGTTTCCGCGCATTCCGCACGATCGCGTGCAACAAATATTCCAAGAGCAACAAAATAGTATTCAATAACATTAAAGGAGAAGCATTATGATTTTTGAAAAGCTTGACCGCATTGTATTTGCGGGTGATTCGGTCACCGATATGGGAAGTCAGAACCCCGTTGGCGAGGGTCTGCGCGACAGCCTCGGTCACGGCTACGTCCGTATGGTAGAGAATCTTTTGATGACCGTCTATCCCGAGCTTACGCTTCGCGTGACCAACTCGGGTATCAGCGGCAACACCAGCCGCGACCTGCTTGCCCGCTTTGAGCGCGACGTGCTCAATCTCAACCCCGATTGGGTCAGCATTATGATCGGTATCAATGACGTGTGGCGTCAGTTCGACACGCCCGCGCTGACCGACCGTGCCGTTCTTCCGAATGAGTATGAGCAGAACATCGAAAAGATGCTCATCTCTCTGCAAGGAAGAGTCAAGGGCGTGGTCCTGATGACGCCGTACTATATGGAGCCGCTCAAGGCAGACCCGATGCGCGCGCGTATGGACGAGTACGGTGCCATCTGCCGCCGACTGGCTGACAAGTACGGTTGCATCTTCATCGACCTGCAGGCGATGTTTGACAACTACTTCAAGCACCAGCATTCCGCCTACATCGCGTGGGATCGCATCCATCCCAACGAGATCGGCGCGACCATCATCGCCCGCGAATTCCTCAAGCATTGCGGCTTCGACTATAACCACGAGGCGTAATCAACAAAAAAGCATCTGCCCATCGGGCAGATGCTTTTTTTAGGTGTTCAGCGTCCGGCAAGCAGGGCTTGCATCTCATCGGATTCCCACAGCGGCGCGTACAGCTTCCGGCAGGTCGTTCGCAAATAGTCGAGCTGGCTCAAGAGCTTGCACTCGTGACCGAATGCCCGTGCATCTCGGTCAAAGACACAACCGGCTACGCAGGGCGACGTGTGCTCCATTCGGTCGGGCAGTGCATCGAAGGCAGCCGCGTGCTCAAGCCCGAGACTCAGACATTCGAAGACAGCGCTCGACTGTCCTGCCATCATATATCGGTTTGCCATACGAATATACAGATCGCTGAGGTGATAGTGGAGATATCCGAAATCGTTGGCAGCGAAATAGATTTTGATTGATCCTATCGCGGCGGACAGAATATCGATCTGCTCATCGATGGACAATGCGTCATCCTCGCTGACGATCTGGCGCGCTTGAAGTGCAGTTGCCTCGAGAAGCTCCATCATATTGCGACGCGCGTAGAGCAAGCGGTTGGGCGTGCCCTCCTCATACAGCGACGCAAGACGCTGATTGGCCGTCTGATAGACGGAAGGGAAGACAGACAGCAGTGCAACGGCTTCACTCTCCTTGCCGTCCTGATAGCAAAGACGAGAAAGAAGATCGATCGCACGGAAGCGAAGCAACTCATCCGAGCAGCCGTCCAAAACAGAGCGGCAAAGGCGCGACAGCTCTATGCGATGAGCCTCGTAGACGTCTTCGACCTCGGGATCGTTCAAAAGGCAATCGATATAGCGCATCATCAAGCGGTAATCCGTGGGAAATTCGGCAAAGGCCAGTTCGACGAGCGCGCGTAGCTCCTCGGTCTTGCCCTCGTTTTCCAGCGCGTTGCACTGTTCAAGGTAAGACAGTATACGATTCTCACGCACGGCTTCAGTCATACCGAGCAGCTCGTCGGTGGATACGCGGAAGTAGACGGCAAGGGCACAAAGATAGGATACGTCGGGCGAGGATTCGCCGCGTTCCCATTTGCTGATCGCCTGGCAGGACAGCGATAGGTAGTTTGCCAGCGCCTCTTGTGTGATGTGATTCTGCTTGCGAAGCCTTTTGATGTTTTCACCAATCAGGTTCATACGATTTGTACCTCCTGCAAATTCGTGTTCGTTCGACACGTTCTGCCATCAGTATATCAACATTTGGTTGATTTTGCAAGAGTTTTGTGGAATTTTTTTGAAAAATCACCCGATTTCCGTGTCACTTGTACCTATCAAGGGCAGATACGCGTTGTCCGATCCTTCCCATATGCGACGTTCGCAAGCGAGTCGGTATTCACCGTTTTGTACGGTGACGTGTACCGTATCCCCAAGGCCAAACGTCCCCTTGAGCATCTCGCTGGCCAGCATATTTTCGATCTTTGTGGTGATCTCGCGACGTAACGGTCGTGCTCCCAGTGATTCGTCAAAGGAATCCTCAACCCGCCGTTCGGCAACGCCGGAGTCGAAGCACAAGCGGATGTGGTGGTCGGCAAGTCGCTCCCGACATTGAGAAAGCATTCGCTCCGCCACGGTAAGAAGCTGCGTCTTGTCGAGCGGAGAAAAGGTCAAAATTGCGTCCAGACGATTGAGAAATTCGGGGCGAAATGCGGCACGTAGCTGTTCCTGCCGACGTTCATCCTGCGCTTTTTTGCGTGAGACGGTGTCGGACATACTCGAAAAGCCGAGCGATGCGACCTTCCCAAAACGCTCCGAGCCGACGTTGGAGGTCAAAATGAGCACAGTGCTGCGAAAATCCACCTGCCGCCCCTGCGCGTCGGTCAGCACGCCGTCCTCGAGAATCTGTAAAAGCAGATGGCACACGTCGGGGTGCGCTTTTTCGATCTCATCAAACAGCACCACAGCATACGGGCGGCGGCGGATTTTTTCGGTCAGCTGACCGCCCTCCTCAAAGCCGACGTAGCCGGGTGGAGAGCCGATCATACGTGACACACTGTGCTTCTCCATATATTCGGACATATCCAGACGGATCAGTGCGCTTTCGGTGCCAAACAGCGCCTCGGCAAGCGCACGCGACAGCTCCGTTTTTCCCACGCCGCTCGAGCCGAGAAACAAAAACGAGCCGATGGGGCGCATTGGATCCTTGAGTCCGGTTCGGCTCCGTCGGATGGCCTCTGCGACCGCGCTGATGGCCTCTTCCTGACCAACCACGCGTGCGGATAGCTCCTTCTCGAGCGAGAGTAGCTTTTGACTCTCCTCGCTCATCAGCTCGGATACCGGGATACCGGTCCATTGTGTGACAACCTCGGCAATGTGTCCTGCATCCAAGGCGATCTCGGACACCGCCCGCGCGGACGCCTGCAAGTGGAGCTGTGCCAGCCGTTCCTCATAATCAAGGCATTCATCGCGGAGCGAGGCCGCTTGCTCGAAATTTTGGTCGAGTATGGCACTTTCCTTGCTGCGCCGTGCCTCCTTTAGACGTTGTTCAAGCATCGTCTCCTCCTCGGATCTCTCCTCGGAACGGATACGGAGGCGGGAGGCTGCTTCGTCTACAAGGTCAAGCGCCTTGTCTGGTAAAAATCGGTCGGGAATATACCGAACGGACAGCTCGACCGCTGCGCGGATGGCCTCGTCGCTGATACGAATGCAGTGATGCTGCTCGTAGCGCTCGCGAAGCCCCATCAGGATCAAAATGCTTTCCGCTTCTGTGGGTTGTGCGACTGTAACGGGTTGAAACCGTCGCTCCAGTGCCGCGTCCTTTTCAATATATCGACGGTATTCCGCGATCGTTGTAGCGCCGATGACCTGGAGCTCACCCCGTGCCAACGCAGGCTTCATAATGTTGGCGGCATCGATCGCTCCCTCGGCGGCTCCCGCACCGACGATGGTGTGGATCTCGTCGATAAAGAGAATGCAATCGACGTCCTCGCGTAGCTCTGCAATCACGTTTTTGAACCGCTCCTCAAATTCGCCGCGATATTTTGCCCCTGCCAGCATTGCCGCGATATCGAGAGAAACAATGCGCTTGCTTCTGAGGTGCGTCGGCACGTGCCCCGATACGATCATAGTTGCCAGTCCCTCAACAACCGCTGTTTTGCCCACGCCCGGCTCGCCGACCAGACAAGGGTTGTTTTTGGATCGCCGCGAAAGGATCTGCACCAGTCGCTCGACCTCGCTCTCCCGACCGATCATCGGATCGAGAGCGCCCTTGGCGGCAAGCTCGGTCAGATCCTTGCCGTAGCTCTGTAGCGTCGGCGCCTTGGCGCTTTTTCCGGAGGACTTGTCTCCTTGAACCGTCAATGCCGCGCTCTGTGCTTTGCCGGTCAGTGAAAGAAAATTCTGTACGTCGGAGCGCAGATCGGAGGTGGGAACGTGTGATTGCTCGAGCAGATGCACGCCCGCGCACGACCGCTCGCCAAGCAGCGCCAGAAGAAGGTGTTCGCTGCCAATACGGCTCTGACCTGCCTTCATCGCCTCGACCGCCGCCCCCTCGATGATCTTTCGGACACGCGGTGTCATATCGGCGGGGGACAGTGCCGTTCGATTGCCCGTTCCTGTGGATGCGACAATACCTTCGCGAAGTGCGTCGGCCTTGACGCCGCGCGCATCAAGAATCTTGGAGGCGATTGCGTCCTCCACACTGCACAGCGCAAGCAACAGATGCTCCGAGCCGATATAGGTGTGTCCCATCTGCTGTGCACATTCCAACGCGCGGTTGAGTACCGCCTCGGCCTTTGATGTCAGATGATTGATCATAGCGTACCGCCTATCGTTTATCCGTTAACCTCTATTTTAGACCAAAGGCCGCTCCATTATGCCATTCTGCCGCTATTGCTCGTTCCGACTTCTTAAGCGGCGATAATCGCGTGCCAGTGCATTCCAGGTGATGCGATCAACAGACGCATTCACCGTCAATCCCTGGCGCTTCTGAAAGGCGATAATACCTTGACGGGTGGCATCGTCAAAGACACCGCTTTGTCCGTTTGGGGGAATGTCATCATACCAAAGGCGCAGCTCGTTGAGAATGAACTGAATTGCCTCGACCAGAAAGTGCTCCTCCTCGGGGTAAAGCACGTAATCCTGCGGTGAGGATGGAAAAAGATCCAAGCCCTCGCTCACTTGATTGCGCTCGAGCGATGCTTCATAGTCGGCAAACAGCCGCTCCCACGTGATCGCGTCGGCCACGCCGGTGACAGCAAGCCCCGCCAAGACTTGGTATGCGCGCAGTGCTTGCTCGGTGCGGGTGTCAAAGATACCGTCGACGGGAGGTTGCGGTATTGGATGACCGTCGAAGGCGAGCTGACGTAAATAGCGCTGAAGTGCCGCGATTGTCTGGCGTTCGTTTGGTCTTTTCTGCATAAGCTCCTCCTTGTTAATTCCCGACCGTATATCCGGGATACTGGCCGTCATTCCATCGATTGCCGCTGTAAAGGTCGCTATAGAGGCGTGTGATCGCTTCCCAGGTCAATGCCCCGACCACGCCGTTGGCGGGCAGACCCTCCAGCCGTTGCAGTGCGATCACCGATTCTTGCGTCTGCGTGCCGAAATAACCCGTTGGCGTGACCGATGGGATGCTGTCGATGAATTGCGAAATATAGTTGAGATATTCCTGCATCACGCGCACCTCCTCCGATTCCGCACCCTGACGCAACAAAAAGCCTGGATAGGGCAGCGTGAGCCCTTCGGTGAACTTGGACGGAAGCGTTTGAATGATGCCCCGATAGGCGTTGTAAATGGCGTTCCAGGTCAATTCGCCCACGACACCGTCGGCGGCAAGACCGAACAGCTCCTGCGCCGCACGCACCGCGCGCTCGGTCCCCTCACCGAAC
>JAGBTR010000090.1 GCA_017631215.1 Clostridia bacterium
AGGAGATGATGAGCGGTCAGAAGGTCATCAAGGTGTTCTCGCACGAGGAGCAGGTAAAGAAGGACTTTGCCGAGATCAATGAGGATCTCTTCCAGACCAGCTATCGCGCTAACGCCTTTGCCAATATGCTCGGTCCCATCATTATGAACATCGGTAACATCCTCTACGTGATCGTGGCGACGGTGGGCGGTATCTTCATTCTGTCGAAGGTGCCCAATCTGAGCCTCGGCGCACTCGTCGCATACTGGCGCGAGGGCGCGGCGCTCGGTGCGCTGTCCATCGGCGTTGCCGTCTCCTTCCTCAATATGACCAAGCAGTTCACGGGTAACGTCAACCAGTTCTCCCAGCAGATCAACTCCATCGTTATGGCACTCGCGGGCGCACAGCGTATCTTCTCGCTGATGGACGCCGCCCCCGAGGACGACGACGGCTACGTCACGCTGGTCGACGCCAAGGAGCTGCCCGACGGCAGCCTCACCGAAGCGGAGGGCCACACGGGACTGTGGGCGTGGAAGCACCCCCACGGCGACGGCACGGTCACCTATCAGCGGCTGGAGGGCGACGTGCGCTTGCTTGACGTCGACTTCGGCTACGAGGAGGGCAAGACGGTACTGCACAACGTGTCCGTCTACGCCGAGCCCGGTCAGAAGGTCGCCTTCGTCGGCGCTACGGGCGCAGGCAAGACGACCATCACCAACCTCATCAACCGCTTCTACGACATCGCCGACGGTAAGATCCGCTACGACGGCATCAACATCAATAAGATCAAAAAGTCCGACCTGCGCCGCTCGCTGGGCATCGTGCTTCAGGACACCAACCTGTTCACGGGCACCGTGATGGACAACATTCGCTACGGTCGACTCGACGCGTCGGATGACGATTGCCGTCGCGCCGCCGCGCTGGTCGGTGCGGACGACTTCATCTCGCGTCTGCCCGAGGGCTACGAAACGATGCTGCGCAACAACGGCGCCAACCTCTCGCAGGGTCAGCGTCAGCTCATCGCCATCGCCCGCGCGGCCGTTGCCGATCCGCCCGTTATGATCCTGGATGAGGCAACCTCGTCCATCGACACGCGTACCGAGGCTATCGTTCAACGCGGTATGGATGCGCTGATGAAGGGACGTACCGTCTTCGTCATCGCCCATCGACTCTCAACCGTCCGCAACTCCGACGTCATTATGGTGCTCGAAAAGGGCGTCATCATTGAGCGCGGAAACCACGAAAAGCTCATTGCCGAGCGCGGCAAATACTATCAGCTCTACACGGGCGCGTTTGAGTTGGAATAATTTCATCACCAAAAAGGGGACGGAGGCATCCGTCCCCTTAAAAAAACAAGAAAAATTCAATCTTTCCCATTGACAAACCTTTTTTCGCGTGATATAATGAGTTTTAGTTATGGGACAACCCTATAAAAATTCGTAAAGAATGGAGACACGCCGTGAGAAGCAACCTCGCAATGATGCTCGGTATGATGCGCATGTGCCCTTACATGTGCCCCTTTGCCTATGCCCATCGTGCGATGCCGTTTCCCGGCTGATCCTCCTTCCCCGATATCGGGAGAACGGTTTTCCTTTGCACGAGGGCACCGTTCTCCCTTGTTTTTTACGATATTTTTACGACATCAACCCAAACGGAGGTACCGATCTTGATCGAGCTTCAACATCTGACAAAAACCTACAAGACCCGAACGGGCGAGGTCCACGCCATCGAGGATATCAACCTCACCATTGAGGACGGCGATATCTTCGGCATCATCGGTCTGAGCGGCGCGGGAAAAAGCACGCTGATCCGATGCATCAATTTTCTTGAGGTTCCCACGAGTGGCAAGGTGCTGCTCGACGGCGTCGATCTCGGCGCGCTGACGTACAAGGAGCTGCTGAACACGCGCCGCTCGATGTCTATGATCTTTCAGGGCTTCAACCTGCTCTCCCAGCGCAACGTGCTAAAAAACGTCACCTACCCGCTGGAGATCGCCAAGGTGCCGCGCGAGGAGGCGATCGCCCGTGCGCGCGAGCTGCTTGCCATTGTCGGTCTTTCCGACAAGGAAAAGGCCTACCCCAGCCAGCTCTCGGGCGGTCAGAAGCAGCGCGTTGCCATTGCGCGCGCCCTTGCGACCAACCCCCGCGTGCTGCTGTGCGACGAGGCGACCTCGGCGCTTGACCCCACCACGACACAGTCCATTCTCGACCTGCTCAAGCACATCAACAAGACCATGGGCGTGACCATCATCGTCATCACGCACGAGATGAAGGTCATCGACAGCATCTGCGACAAGGTTGCGGTGCTGGACAAGAGCCACATCGTCGAGTGCGGTCGTGTGCGCGACGTGTTCACCGCACCCAAGTCCGACATCGCGCGCGAGCTCATCCTGCCGATGGCGCGCACGCTGCCCGATGCCATTGAGGGCACCAAGCTGCGTCTTGTCTTCGACGGCGAGGACGCGCGTCAGCCCTTCATCGCAGGGCTCATTATGGAGTGCGGCATTCCCGTCAACATTCTGTTCGCGGATACGCGCGAATCGGACGGTGCCGTCTATGGACAGATGCTCATTCAGCTTCCCGACAACGAGGACACGCTCGCTCGCGTCCGCGCTTATCTGGATGCCAAGGGCATCACGTATCGCAAGGAGGTGTAAGATATGTTTTCCGAAATGCTTATCAAGCTCTGGGAAAGCGGCAAGCTCCAGCTCGGTATATGGGAAACCATCTACATGACGCTGCTCGCTACCCTCTTTGCCTATCTCTTGGGTCTTCCGCTCGGCGTGCTGCTGGCGGTCACCGATGAGGGCGGCATCCACCCGATGCGCGTACTTAACAAGGTGCTGGGCTTTGTCGTCAACATCTTCCGCAGTATGCCCTTCATCATTCTGATGGTCGCGATGCTTCCCGTCGCGAAGCTGGTCGTTGGCACCAGCCTTGGCAACAGCGCGATGATCGTGACGCTCGTCATTGCCGCCACGCCTTACGTGGCGCGTATGGTCGAGTCATCCATCAAGGAGGTCGACGCGGGCGTCATTGAGGCGGCGCAGTCGATGGGAACGTCCAACTTCGGCATCATTTGCAAGGTACTGATTCCCGAGGCAAAGCCCGCACTCATCACGGGCGCGGTCATCTCGGTCGTCACCATTCTCGGCTACTCCGCGATGGCGGGTACGGTCGGCGGCGGCGGTCTTGGCATGCTGGCCATTACTTACGGTCACCAGCGCTCCAACCCCGATATCATCTGGGTGGCGGTCATTCTGACCATTCTCATCGTCCAGATCATTCAGGAGATCGGTATGCGCATCGCCTTCAAGACGGACAAGCGAAGCAAAAATTAAAATTATATATAATTAAAAGGAGAAAAACGCAATGAAAAAGATTCTTTCCCTCGCACTCGCGCTCGTTCTGACGCTGTCGCTTCTGGCTCTTGCCTCGTGTGGCAAGAAGGACGAGAACACCATCGTGGTCGGTGCCAGCTCGACGCCCCACGCAGAGATCCTTGAGGTCGTTGTGGACGATCTTGCCGCTCAGGGCTACACGCTCGAGATCAAGATCTACGACGACTACATCCTGCCCAACACGGGCGTGGATGACGGTGCGCTCGACGCCAACTACTTCCAGCACACCCCCTACCTCAACTCGTTCAATCAGGACAACGGCACTGACATCGTCAGCGCAGGTCTTGTCCACTACGAGCCGTTCGGCATCTACGGCAACGGCGTGACCGATCTGTCCACGCTGGCTGAGGGCGCGCTCATCATCATCCCCGCCGACGACAGCAACGAGACGCGTGCGCTGTTCCTGCTTGCACAGGAGGGTCTGATCACGCTGCCCGCCGACGCGAGCGCCGAGAAGGGTGTGACCACGCTTGATATCGTGGACAACGGCGGCTACAACATCGTTCCCGTCGAGGCTCAGACCGTTCCCGCACAGCTCAAGAACAGCGACGAGGGCACCATCGCCGTCATCAACGGCAACTACGCCATCGGCGCAGGCCTGAAGATCGCTGACGCGCTGGCAACCGAGGATGCTTCGGGCACCGCCGCTCAGACCTATGCGAACATCGTCGCCGTCAAGAACGGCAACGAGACCTCTGCCAAGATCAAGGCGCTCGTCGAGGCGCTCCAGTCCGACAAGGTCGCACAGTATATCGCCGACACCTATGACGGTGCCGTCGTATCGATCCGCTAAGGAATAAGAACGTGTGGGGGGACTTCTTGGAAGAAGTCCCCCCACGCCCCCTCAAGAACTTTGAATGTATAAAAATGAGGCGGTAGGCTTTGCCTACTGCCTCTGTTTTTTTGGGGTGGCGGTGGGCTTTGCCTGCTGCCTCTGTTTTTTCGTTTTGAGGTGGCGGTGGGCTTTGCCTACTGCCTCTATTTTTTGTTTTAAGGTGGCGGTGGGCTTTGCCTACTGCCTCTGTTTTTTCGTTTTGAGGGGGCGGTGGGCTTTCCTGCTGCATCTGTTTTGGGGTGGCGGTGGGCTTTGCCTCCGCTTCTTTTTATCGCGCAGAGGGGGAGTAGCATTACGTTGAGCCTCCCTCCGAGAGTGAGAGGAACCGCGACAGCGGTGGAAGGAGCCTGCGTGGCAATAGGTTTGCGCTATCCTTATCGTAACGTACACGCCCTCAATCGCCGCCCCCCACCGCGCCATCATAATAAAAGCCGCACCGCAAGCATCAGCCTACGGTGCGGTTTTCATTGATATAGCAGTGAGGGGATCAATCCTTCTTCTTGGTCTTGGACAGCACGAGCACCAGCACAAGAGCCGCGGCGGCGATCAGGATGACGGCCGCGCAAATGACGATGACCAGCACCAGCGTCAGGTCGGTCGACGAGCTATCGCTGTTATCGGGCTGATCGGGCTCTGTGGGCTCGGTGGGCTGGCTGGGCGTCGTGGGGCGATTGGTCGCGTCGGGATCGACACCGCCGCCGTTGACCGAACCGCTATCATTCTGCCAGAAGTTCTCGGGAACGGTGACCTGATCCGCGGGGTCCAGTGCAACGCCTGCATTCGAGGTGATCTCGTCCTGGCGGTCGTTGATGCTGGGACGGGTCATACCCTCGGTCTCAACCTCCGCACCGCTGTTATCGCCTCTGTACTGGTCGAAGTCCAGATGCTCGAAGCTCGGGCCGCCCGTATTGCACACACGGATGTTATCGATGAGAAGCGTCTCATTGCTCAAGCCCTTGCCACCTGCCGACGTACCGAAGATGCGAGCGAAATTGATCTTGGTCAGATCGACGGGGTCGGGGTTGGTCGTTTTGTTGGTGGTCTCAAAATAGAAATAGACGGTGTTCCAGCCGGGCTCCATTTTCTGAGCCGCGCTCTTGAGATCGCCGTGCATCACGAAAGCGATCTCGGCGTTATCGTACGTGCCGGAGGAGGTGAACTCGATCATCAGCTCCGAGAAGGAGTCGGCGATCTTCTTCGGGTTGGTCATAAAGAAATCGATGGCCAGCGTATCACAACCGCTGATGTCCTTCGGCTGTGTCAAGGGGATGGGGTTGGCAAACTTAAAGCTCTCATCTCGCAGAGCCAGCTGATAGCTTCCCTTGCC
>JAGBTR010000091.1 GCA_017631215.1 Clostridia bacterium
CTGCGCTCGGCGTACGGTCGGTGTAGTCGGTGGTCAGGAAGGTAACCGATCGCGGCTTGACTGTCACACGGACGTTGCCGTTCTTCTGCTCGACCGTACCCGAATGTGTCTGCAGGTCGTTGAAGCGGTTGTAAGGGATATTGTCTGCGGCGTACTCATAGATGCGGAGCTTTTTATCGATGGTATGCTCAATATCAAGCGAGATTTCCTTCTCGCTGTCTGCCCAGTTGACAAGGGCAACCGAAATACTGCCGTCCGCGCCCGTTACGGCGGCACAGCGCACGAGTGCATCGTCGATGACATCGCATTTCATCACCCGCGTTCCCTTTTTGAACAGCTTGGCAGTATAGCCCATAGTATAGAGTGCAGCGCGGCTGCTGTAGTCCTGCTCATCGTCGCACCAGCGAATAAGGCCATGCTTATTGTAGCGGATACTCAGTCCGTGTCCCGAAAAGCGCGCGACGTCATAGCGGGCCTTTTCCCGCTCGCTGTCGCCATTCTCGCGCAGTATGGGATCGGGATAATCAAACATAGTCCACGACGTACCCGCCAGCGTGCCCGAATTGACCACGGCCAGTGCCATCTCGCAAAGCGAAATCGCGTGATCTGCCTCGGTCTTGGGATCAAAGGCGGCGTACGAGGTATCGTCGATCATGGGCGCGCGCGGCACCTCTCGCACGGCGGGCATGATGCCATACTCACCCAGCATATAACGCTTTTCCTTGATAAGCGCCTGCTCCGCCATACCGATCAGTACCGAGAGTACATCGGGATAGATATCAGGCGAGCCGGGCGCGTGCTTTTGCATGTACAGATGCGTGCAGTAGGTATCGGTGATCTCGTCCATGTTCTGCATTGCCCAGTCGATCTGATGATAATTTTCCTCACCGGCGCAATCGGTCGCCATCAGCCCCACATCAAGGCCGTGGCGGCGGAACGCCCAATAGAGCGCCGTGTGCAATCGCTTGAAGAGATCAAGATCCTTTGAAAGATATGCATAGGTATTGCCCACCGACAGCTCGTTGGTCACGCAAAAATAGCGAATTTTATTGCATTTTCGCTCCTTGATCAGGTACTCCAGATTGGAGGCGGTACGCTCGGCATAGTCTTCAATATCAAAGTTCTCGTCCATGATGGGCATACGGCCGGGAACAACGTAAAGCAATGTGCCCGCGCGACGAAAGGTCGCGTCGTAATAATCGGCAAAATGATCCATCGCCTCTCGCGTCCAATCGGCGTATCCTGCAAACACGCGAGCAAAGGTGGGCGAGATCTCGCGGAACGACTTATACACGCGCTCGTCGCGGAACTGCTCACTCATGATGGGCAGCATGGTCGCCTCGCTGTTATGAAAGCCGATGCCGCCGAACAGCCAACGGCGAAGAGGTTTTGTCAGTTTGATGTTGGTCATCGTTTTCCCTCCGATTCTCATGATGGGGTCATTATAGCACAAAATCCGCAGAGTTTCAACAGCTCTGCGGATTTTCATTTCATATTTGGGCAAAAAACGCCTCGATCTGCTCGCGTGTCGCACCCAGCGTGCCTTGGATGATGGCATCCGTGCCGCCGCCGCGACCGTTGAGCTTTGCGTTCATATTCTTGCCGATCTCACGCAAAGCAATACCGCGGCTGACGCAGACGTAGCGGTAACCGCTGTCTGTTGCGGAAAACACGCCGCAGATGCCCGTGCAATGGTCGGCGCCGCCGTCGGCCATGCCACGCTGAATATTGCCGTCCATTTCGTCCTCAAAGAACAGAAGATTTCCCTTCTCATCGGGCGTGACGGCCGCGATCTTGGCGTCGGCCAGCTCGCGGCGTGCGGCCGAAAGGGCGGCTTTGGTTGCCATAAGGTCGTCCCCGATCTTATCGGCAATCTCGACCACTTGCCAGGGCTTGACGCTATGCTTGCGGGTGATGGCGAGAATGTTGTTGTGCTTGGTGTTATAATCCTCAAGGGCCCAGCGACCGCACAGCACCCAAAGCCGCATACCGCCCTTATAGCGGATGGCATCGACGATCTTGATCACACCGATCTCGCCCGTTCTCTTGACGTGCGGTGCACAGCAGGCACAGGCGTCCACGCCCTCGACCGTGACGATGCGGACACCGTCACTCAGGTCGAGCTTACTGCGATAATTCAGATTCTTGAGTGTTTCGGCATCGGGATACTCGGCACGCACGATGACGTTTTGCCAGACGACCTCATTGGCCTCTCGCTCAAGAGATGCGATCTGCTCGGGCGTCAGCTCGCCGTCAAGATCCATGGTCATCTCGCCGTTGCCAAGGTGAAAGCCGACGTTTTCATAGCCGTAATGCTTGTGTGCGATGCCACTGATGATATGCTCACCCGTATGACACTGCATTTTTGCCAGTCTCAGCTCGGCGTCAAGCACGCCGTGCACAGTCGAGCCAACGGCCAGAGGCTGTTCGGTCAGGTGCGTGATGCAATCATCTTTGATACGCACGTCGATGACCGCGACGTCGTTCTGCGTGCCGCGATCAGCATACTGTCCGCCGCTCTCGGGAAAGAAGGCGGTGCGGTCGAGCACAACGGCATAACCGCCCTTATCATGAGCCTCGCACGAGAGCACGGTTGCGTCAAATGCAAACAGCTCGCTGTCAGTATCGTACAGCTTTTCGGTATGGTAGCTCACGATGCTCCACCCTCCGCGGGGGCTCCGTCAACGACAATCTTTGCACTTGCGATCAGGTC